>JALYLL010000051.1 GCA_030774255.1 Chloroflexota bacterium
AGGCTTGCCGCGACCGGGGTGTGTCACAGCGATCTGAACGGCCTCCGCGGCACGCGCGAGCTCCCGCTCCCGATGGTCCTCGGCCACGAAGGTGCTGGGATCGTTGAAGCGGTCGGTCCCTCGGTGACGACCGTTGCGGCTGGTGATCACGTCGTACTCGCTGCGATCGCGCGGTGCGGCAAGTGCCTCAAATGTGTCGCGGGCAAGCCGTGGCTCTGCTCGGTCGCGGGCGCGAACCTCTTCACCGGCACGCTGCTCGATGGCACGACCCGGCTCAGCCTGAGCGGTCGCCCGGTCTACCACTGGTTCTCCCAGTCGTCTTTCGCGGAGCGCGCCGTCGTCCCCGAGGGCGCGGCGGTAAAGGTCCGCAGGGACGTTTCCCTCGAGAAGATCGCGACGCTCGCGTGCGGCGTGTCGACCGGGCTGGGCGCGGTGTTGAACGCCGCCCGCGTCGAGCCAGGTGCGAGCGTCGTGGTCATCGGCTGCGGAGGCGTGGGCGTCAGCGCGATCGTCGGGGCGGATCTGGCGCAGGCCGGCACGATCGTCGCCGTCGACATCGCCGACGACAAGCTCGAGTTCGCCCGGTCGCTCGGCGCGACTCACGCGGTGAACGCGAGGAGCGCCGATCCTGTTGAGGCCGTGCGCGCCCTCACGGGCGGCGGCGCGGAACATGTCTTCGACTGCGTCGGCAGCCCCCAAACACTCACGCAGCTCGTGCCGATGATCGGCGTCGACGGACATGCCTGGCTGATCGGGGCGCCGGCTCCGGGCACCACGTTCAGCTTTCCCACCGACGGTTACATCCGGAACAAGAACTTCCACGGAGTGACGCTCGGAAACGTTCGACCGTCCATCGACATCCCGAGATTCGTGGATCTGTATGCGAAGGGCCGTTTGCCACTCGATCGCCTGGTGACGCGCACGTACGAACTCGACCACATCAACGACGCACTCGGTGCGCTCGAGACGACCGTCGGCCGCGGGGTCATCGTGTTCGGGTAGCGTAGGCACGGGCGCTGGAGGAGTCGTGTACGAGCCGCTGAAGCCCTACTGGTATCCACTCGCTTTGTCGTCCGACGTCGTCGACAAGCCCGTCGCCGCGACGCTGCTCGGCGAGCGGGTCGCCATCTATCGCGCGGGCGGGAAGGTGCGCGCGCTCCGCGATCTCTGCGTCCATCGCGGCACGCCGCTCTCGCTCGGGTGGATCGACGGCGAGACCCTGGTCTGCGCGTATCACGGGTGGGGCTACGCGCCGGACGGCGCCTGCACGCGCATACCGTCTCTGCCGCCGGGCCGTTCGGTCCCGCCGAAGGCGCGGGTCGACGCGTTCGACGCGGAGGAGCGTTACGGTCTGATCTGGGTCGCGCTCTCCAAGCCGCGCGAGCCAATACCTGAATGGCCCGAGGCCGAGAACCCGGACTACCGGACGATCTGGACGCAGTACCGGTGGAAGGCGAACGCGGCGCGGGCTATCGAGAACGTCATGGACTTCGCGCACTTCCCGTGGGTCCATCCGGGTGTGCTCGGCGACCGGACCAAGCCGATCTATCCGGAGATCGAGGTGCGCACCGAGGGGAATCTCATCAAGTACGTCCTCGACGACGAGGCCACGAACGCGATCCGTACCTACACCGTCAGCCTTCCGCTCACGCTGCACATGCTCGTGGAGCGGCGGACGCCGGGGGCGGGCCAGGAGAACGTCACCTCGCTGTTCTTCATGGCGCGCCCGATCGCGGAGCGCGAGACGCACTTCTACTTCGGGCTCGCGCGGAACTTCGGACTGGACCAGCCGGATCAGGTCTGGGCAGATCGCAACACCGCCGTGACCGAGCAGGATCGGATCATCGTCGAGGCGCAGCGCCCGGAGCTGCTGCCGTTGGATCTCTCCGACGAGCTCCATCTCCGTGGGACGGACGCGGCGGCGGTCGAATATCGGCGGGCACTCAAGCGGCTCGGCGTCCAGTGGTGATCAACGGCGCGGGAGGAAGACGATGACGATCGCCGAGCCGACCAACGCGAAGACGGGACCGGCGATGCGCACCGATCCGATCACCTTCGAGATCCTCCGCCATCGCCTCTGGAGCATCAACGAGGAGGCCGCGAACACCCTCGAGCGTGTCTCTGGGTCGCTCATCGCGAGCGAGGTCCACGACATGAACGCGTCGATCATGACCGCGCGCGGCGACTCTCTGGTGATCGCGCCGTACATGCTCGTGCACGCGATCTCGATGGAGACGCTCGCGAAGGACGTCGTGGCGACGTGCGCCGACAACCCCGGGATCCGTCCCGACGACATGTTCCTCTGCAACGACCCGTACGCGGGCGCGCAGCACCAGATGGACGTCGTCGTCCTCGGCGCGATCCATTTCGAGGGCGAGCTCATCGGCTGGGTCGGCTCGACCATCCACCAGATCGACATCGGCGGCCCGGTCCCGGGACAGGTCCAGGTCGGCGCGAAAGATATCTACGGCGAGCAGCCGCTCTTCCCGCCGATGAAGATCGTCGAAGGTGGCGAGCTGCGCAGCGATCTGGTGCGGCTGTACTTGAGAATGTCGCGCGTCGCCGAGATCGTTCGGCTCGACCTCACGGCGATGATCGCTTCGAACAACGTGGCGAAGGCCCGCGTTCAGGAGCTCTGCCGCCAGTACGGCGTCGAGACCGTGAAAGCGCTGATGCTGGACCTGCTCGATCACAGCGAGGACCGCATGCGATCGCGGCTGCGCGAGCTACCGGACGGCACGTGGCGCCATCGCTCGTACCTCGAGTACGAGGACAAGATCTACACGGCCGTCGTCGCGATGACCAAGAAGGACGATCACCTCACGTTCGACTTCCGCGGGTCGTCGCCGCAGGCCCCAGCTGTGATCAACAACCCGATCCACGCGACGGTCTCCGACGTCCTGTGCTGCGTGATGACCTATCTCTGCTGGGACATGCCATGGGTGCCCGCCGGCATCGCGCGCGCGGTCACCGTGGAGTCCGAGCCCGGGACGATCGTTCATGTGAAATGGCCCGGCGGCGTGAGCAAGGCAACGACGAGCGCGACGCAGTCGGTGATCAACCTCGCCGACAACGCCCTCGGGAAGCTCCTCGCGGCGTCGGACACGCACCGCGAGCACGCCATGGCGAACTGGGTCGGAAGCCTGACCACCGAAGAGCTCTTCGGGACCGACCAGCGCGGGCAGTGGTTCGGCGCGACGATGCTGGACACCTACTTCGGCGGGGGCGGAGCGCGGAGCCGCAAGGATGGCGTCGACACCGGCGGCTACGTCGGCAGCATCTACGAGCTCGCGCCGAACGCCGAGGCTTACGAGTTCCAGTACCCGATCCTCTATCTGTTCCGGCGGCATCAGGCCGACTCGGGCGGATCCGGCATGTTCCGCGGAGGCACGGGCTGCACGCTCTGCTACATCGTCCATGACACAGAGCGGATCCCCACGAAGATCATGCATACCTCCGGCTCCGAATGGCCCGAGTCCGCAGGGATCGCCGGCGGCGGACCGAGCCAGACGAACCAATTCATCATCAAGCGCA
>JALYLL010000052.1 GCA_030774255.1 Chloroflexota bacterium
CCCTCGAGGAACGCCTGATCGTTCTTCGCCTGCTCGAGCTCGGAGTTCTCGGTGAAGTCTCCGAACTCCATCGCGGCGTGAATGCGCTGGGCCACGCGCTGACGGCCGGCGGCCTTCAGGTCGTCGAGCTCGGACTGGATCTTCTTCAGACCATCCGCGGAGACGTAGACAGGCTTTTCAAGATTGTTCATCGGAGCCTCCGCTCTCTGCGCACGGCCTTTGCACCCGTGCGGTCCTTGTAATGAAAAGCGCTGAAGGCCAAAGGCCCTCAGCACTCAACCGGGCGTACTCTTCTGTGCCGGAATTGTACGACACACCGGCCTCTCCGGCGACGTTCCGCAGACGCGTCCTCTCCTGGTACCGCCGCTCCGGGCGCGACCTTCCGTGGCGGCGCACGCGCGACCCGTACCGCGTCCTGGTGAGCGAGGTGATGCTCCAGCAGACGCAGGTCTCGCGTGTCGTCCCGGTCTACCGACGTTTCCTGCGGCGGTTCCCGACCCTCCGCGCGCTCTCCCGAGCGCCGCTCAGTGAGGCAATGCGCGAGTGGTCAGGCCTCGGGTACAACCGGCGCGCGCGGGACCTTCATCGCATCTCGCGGATGGGCCCGGCCCTGCCGCGCACGGTCGCGGGCCTCGATGCGCTCCCGGGCGTCGGTGCGTACACGGCGTCCGCGGTCGCGTGCTTCGCACTCGACCAAGCGACGGGCTTCGCCGACACGAACATCCGCCGGGTGCTCGGCCGGGCGATCCTCGGCCGCCTCGCCAGCGAGAGCGAGGCCGTCGAGCTCGACCTGCGCTTCGGCTCGAAGCGCGCGGCGGCGCGATGGCATCACGCGCTGATGGACATCGGCGCGACGATCTGCCTTGCGAAGAGACCGCGGTGCGAGGACTGTCCGATCCGCACCATCTGCGAGTACGACGGCGTCGACGGACCGGCGCGGCGAAAGCAGTCGCCGTTCGCGGCGAGTGATCGTCGCGTGCGCGGCGCGATCGTGCGCCGTCTCGCGATGTCAACTCACGGTGTGAAGATCGACGCGCTTCGAAGAGGTATCAAGGACGCGCGCGTGCCGCGCCTCGTGCGGGTGCTCGAGAGCGAGGGTCTCGTGGAGGTCTCATCCGGGAGCGTTCGTCTTCCGGAGCGCTGACGTGAATGTCACGATCGCGCGCGGTGAACAGCCACTACGACCTCCTGGGAGTCCCGCCTCACGCGACCGAGATGGAGATCCGCTCCGCGTACGGGCGGGATGTCCTTCGTCTTCAGGAATCGGCGTCGGACAAGGTCGCGCAGTTTCGCGCGGCGCTCGATGCCGCCTTCGCGACCCTCGTCGACCCCACGAGACGCTCCGCATATGACGAGGCGCTTGCGGCGGCGGCGCAGAACAACGTCGCCAGTGCTACCGACGAGGCCGCCGCCGCGTTCCGCTACGCGCGGCGCGGCGGGTTCTGGTTCGCCGGCGGCGCGCTCGTCACCGCGCTCACCTACGCATTCTCCGAGGGCACGTATTTCCTCGCATGGGGACCGCTCCTCTTCGGCGGCTTTCAGCTCGTGCGCGGCCTTCTCAGATACGTCACGGTGCCGACCGGGGCGCGTCAGGCGACTCATCTCGCGGTGCTCGGCGGCCTCATCGCGGTCGGGGTCCTCTCGGCCGGCTTCGTCGGTCTCAGCGAGTCGCAAGTCGCGCGGCAAGCCGCCGAACGCGAGAGCTGGAACGCGATGATCGACGCGACCGGTCTCGACGTCACGAAAGCGAGCGAGCTCGTGAACGGCGTCGCGAGCCGTCCCGGCCCGTGGGATGCGACCGACAGTGCCGATATGGCCAAGGCGTCGGTCCTGTACGCGGGCGTCGCCGACGCGGTTGGGGCCACGGCCGCACCCACGCGTCTCGAGTGGTACCGCGCGGGCATGACGAAGAACTTCCGCGATGCCGCGGCTATCGCGCGCGATTACTCGCTTCTGTCCGTTACTTCACCGGCGACCGCGTTCGAAGCGCTCGACAACCGTTGGAAGGCCCGCCTCGACGAGGCCACCGCTCTCTCGGATCGCTTCCAGGCGCAGGAAGGGACGGCTCCCTAGCGCGCGAGGGCGATCAGGCGGGCTCGAGCCGCAGCGTCGTCGGCAATACAGACGGAACGAGCATCGAATCGAGCGAGCTGCCCTTGCGATATTTCTTGCGGTAGCCGTCTGAGGTGCGCTTCACCGATGCGCCATCGATGGCCACGATGGCGCGTACCGGGATCCGCTTTCGGTGCGCGACAAGCGCTCCCGGACGAGCCACGAGCTCGCGGTACCACCGCGACGTCGGGCCGCGAACGGCGCGGATGAACACGTCGCCGCCGTCCACGACGATCCAAATGGGGACCGAGTGCGTCGCGCCTTTGGGCGAACGCGTCTCGACGTCGACCTCATCCGACCGGCCGAGAAGGGCGAGAACGTCTTTCGGAAAGCTCAATCCCGCTCCGGAAGGGGCGGCCCGGCGATCGCGAGCGCGTAGCGGTCCGGTGTGAGGAAGGTGCGCGCCATTTCGACGACCTGCTCGAGCGTGACGGCCCGCAGCTCCCGCGGATAGCGCTCGGCGTAGTCGGGACCGAGCTCGAAGACTTCGCCCTCGAGAAACAGCGACGCGACACCAGCCGGACTCTCGCGCGCGACATCGAGCTCGCCGACGAGCTTGTCCTGCGCGAGCTCCAGATCGTCCTCCGCGACCTTGCCGTCGACGATCTTCCGAAGCTCGTCGAGCGTCGTGCTCACCGCACGCTCGACATTGATCGGGTTCACGCCCATGCGCACCACCCACGGCGACTGGCCGCGCGAGCCGCCGATCGTGCTGAAGACGTAATACGCGAGCCCGAGCTCGTCGCGGACGACGTGGCCCGCGCGGCTCGCGAACGTGTCCGCCGCGAAGACCATGTTGGTGACCCGCGCAGCGACGAACCGGGGATCGGTCCGCGGCAGTCCGGGCCATCCCAGCACGACGTCACTCTGGGTCTTGTCCGGTACGACCTCGAGCTTTCGCACGGCCGTCGTAAGGCGCGCCTCGGGGACCTTCCGTTCCTCGCGGGACCCGCTGCCCTGCCACGAGGAGAACGCCTTGTCGGCGGCGTCGAACACCTGCTGTTCGTCGACCCCACCGGCGACGACGAGGACCGCGCCATCCGGGCGGATCGCGCGGCGGTGATGCTCTCGAAGGTCGTCTGCCTTCGCGCTGCGCACGACTTCGAGATCGCCGATCGGCCGCGCGCGGAAGGGATGGCCCTTCGGATAGATGAGCTCGCGCCACGCGCTCTCCGCGACCGCGCGCGTGTTCTTCGCGTCCTCCTCGATCTGCGCGACCGTCTGCTGCCTGACGAGCTCGACTTCCTTCTCGGCGAACGCCGGACGGACGACGGCGTCCGCCATCAGCTCGAGCAAGGCGTCGAGATCGCTGCACAGTGACTGCGCGCTGAACGTGGCCGCGTGCGAGCCGACATCGAGACGCGCGGCGGCGCCGATCCCATCCAGCGCGTCGGCCCAGGTCTTCGCGTCGCGGGTGGTGGTGCCGCGCAGCATCACCTGCGCGCAGAGCCGGCCGATGCCGGGACGGCCGGCGGGCTCGAACCATTGCCCCGCCTCGATGGCCAGGAGCACGGCCGCGGAAAGCAGCCCGGGTATCGGCACGACGACCACGCGCAGGCCGTTGCCGAGGCGGTGCCGGCGCACGTCCACTAGGAGGCCTCCGGCACGAACCAGCCCACCACGCGGCCTTTTTCCCGGAACACCGACTCGGCCGCGGCACGGACGTCCTCGGCGGTGACGGCGGCGAGCCGGTCGTACCACTCGCCGAGCGACGTGGCCGCCGCGGTCGCGAGCAGCTGGCCGAAACGGAAGGCGCGCCACGTCACGGTGTCAGTCATGAACGCGCTCGCCGACAGCATCTGCCTGCGGACGCGGGCGAACTCCTCGTCGCTGAGCGCGGCGGTCGCGACCCTGTCGAGCTCGGTGAGGATCACCCGTTCCACCTGCTCGTGCGTCACGCCCGGACGCAAATGCGCCTCCGCGATGAAGAGGTACGGGTCCTTCATCAGTGGGAAGGACGCGTCGACGGCCGTCGCGAGCCCCGTGTCGACGAGCGCGCGATAGAAACGCGACGAACGTCCCGACGCCGCTTCGCCGCCGCCGGCGGTCGCGCCACCGAGCGCGACCGCGAGGGCCGAGAGCGCAGCCGCGCGCGGGTCCGAAGCGCGCGGCGCCTTGTGGCCGATCTGGATGATCGGAAGCGCGCCGCCGGCGCGACGAACGATGACGCGCTTCTCGCCGTACTGGGGCGGCTCCGGTGCTTTGGGTGGTTCGATCGGCGCCTCCGCATCGAGAGAACCGAAGGCGGACGCCGCGCGATCGAGGAGCTCCTCGGCCGGCGCATCGCCCGCGACGATGAAGTACGCGTTGTTGGGCGCGTAGTGACGGCGGTAATGCGCATACAGACCGTCGCGCGTCATGAGCTTGATCTCTTCCTTGCTACCGATCACGCCCTGCGCGTACGGGTGCCGCGCGAACGCGACGGCCTGCAGCTGCTCGCCGAGGAGGAACGACGGGTCGTTCTCGAGCCCCTCGCGCTCGCTCACGATGACGTTGCGCTCGGCCTCGGTCTCCTCGACGGTGATGAGCGCGTTGCGCATGCGATCCGCCTCGAGCTCGAGCGCGACCGGATAACGTTCGGCTGGCACCGTCTCGAAGTAGCACGTCACGTCCTCGCTGGTGAAAGCGTTCCAGAGCGCGCCGTACCGGGCGAGCAGCTTGTCCAGGTCGCCCTTCGGATGCTTTGGAGTGCCCTTGAAGAGCATGTGCTCGAGGAAGTGCGACATACCCGTGGTCCCGGGGACCTCGTTGCGGCCACCCACCTGATACCAGACCCAGAGCGATACGACCGGTGCGTGCCGCGCTTCGAGCGCGTGCATGACCAGCCCGTTATCGAGGCGGCGCGAAGCGGGGGCGTCGGTCAGGGTGGGGATACGAAAAGTCTAGGGGAGCGTCGGACGAAGCGCTGGGTTATTGGCTGGAGAACTGGTAGGTGTGCGCGAAGACCTCGTATTCCCACGGAACGGTCGGGGTCGGGTAGCCGTCGTGCATCTGGATCTTCACGGTCTCGCCGGCGGCGAGGTTGAACCACGGTTTTCCGCTCGTCGCGAGCTCAGGGCGCCACTGCAGGGCGCCGATCACTTCGCGCGGTGAGGCCGTGTTACGCACGAGGACGATCAGATGGAGCTTCGAGAATCCGGGTACGGCGGCCGTCGTCGAGACGGTGAGATCGCAACCGATCACGCCGACCGCGGGATCGTTCGCGCAGGTCTTGTCGGCGACGCCGACGCCGGCGACCTCTCCGATCGTGGTAAGGCTTCGCGCGACCTTGAACTCCTGCACGTCGCTCTTGGTGAATGCCTTGTCATACCGCACGATCGTCCAGGAGTCGCCAGGCGGGATCGGGAAATACCAGTTCTGGAACTTTGGGTCGGCTCGATCTGGTGGCACGCCGGCGTTGCCGATGCGCTCGTCCGTCACCGCGAGTCCGTCCGCGCTCTTGAAGCGCACGGTCATGAACCAATCCAGAACGAAGGCGTTCGGGTTCGAGAAGAAGATCGCGGTCTTCGTCACTGCTACCACCGTCCCCGCACGCACCGGGAGCGGACTGACCTCATACGTGAGCGGCAAGATGTCCGGTTTGAGGCTCGCCGTCGCTGAGGGCGCTGGCGTGGGCGTCGGTTGGTACGCGGGAGCTTCGACGCTGCAACCGGACAACACGGCCGCGAGAAGAGCGCACGTCAGGACGCGGCGCATCACGACGAGCCTAGTCCCGTGCAGCGAAGCCTTCGGTGGCTATGGCGTCGCGAACTTCGCGGTCAGCACGGCCTTCACGGCGATGGCCGAATCGACCGACCCGAACACGCCGGGCCGCTCGGTGTATTCGTCGAGCACCGCCGCGACCGCGATCGATGGCTGCTCGAAGGACGCCCAGCCGATGAACCACGCATCGACCTTCCCGGGCGCCGACGTCTCGGCCGTGCCGCTCTTTCCTGCGGTGGTCACCGGATAGCCGCGGAAGACGAAGGACACGGTGCCGTCGGCGTCGGTCGTCACCGCGTGCATGCCATCGCGTATGAGCGACAGGTCTGTCGGGATCGTCAGCGCAGTCCCCATTTGCGTCTTCGGATAGGTCTTCGCGCTCTTGCCGTCGCGGTCGCGAAGCTCGATCACGAGGCGCGGCTTCCAGAGGATGCCGTCGTTCGCGACCGTCGAGACGTAGTTCGCCATCTGAATCGGCGTCGCGAGGAGGAAGCCCTGACCGATCGCGAGGTTCGACGCATCACCGGGATTCCACGTTTGATCGGCGGGATTCGAGAAGTGCTGTTTCTTCCAGTCGGGACTCGGGACCAGGCCCTCCGCCTCGAACACGAAGTCGATGTCGGTCGCCTTGCCGAGACCGAAGCTCTTCGCGGTGTTCGGCAGGATGTTCGGGTCGCGATCGTTGAGGCGCTTACCGATCTCGTAGAAGAAGGTGTTGCAGCTCCGCGCAAGCGCGGTGCGGAGATCGATCGGTCCGAGGTTGCCGGTCTCGTGGTTGAGCTGGACCCATTGCTCGCCGTACCCCGTCCAGCGCGCCGGGCAGTCGATCTTGTCACCCCAGTTGTAGACGCCGTTCCGCATTGCGGCGGCGGCGGTGACCGGTTTGAACGATGAGCCGGTCGGGTACTGGCCGAACGTGGCGCGATTGAAGAAGGGCCGGTTCGGGTCTGCCGAGTAGCGCGCGATCGCCGCGGCGTCGCCCGAGACCAGCGCGTTCAGGTCGAAGGTCGGACGGCTCGCGAGCGCCAGGATTTCGCCCGACCAGGGATCCTCGGCGACGATCGCCCCCTTGTTGGCCCCGAGCGCGTTCTCGGCCGCGCGCTGCAGCTTCGGGTCGAGCGAGAGCACGACGTCGCGCCCCGGCACGGGCGCGGTCTCCGCGAGCGTCTCCACCGGGCGCTCGTCGGACTCGACGATGCCGAGACGGAATCCGTAGCTGCCGCCGAGCTCGTCGTCGAGCGCGGCCTCGAGCCCCGTGTCCTTCTTGCCGATAAGGTCTCCGGCCTCGATCCCGCGCGCCGTCTTGGCCTTGGCCTCGTCCTCGCTCGCCTCCGCCAGGTAGCCGAGGGTCTGCGAAGCCAGCCCGGTCGGATAGCTGCGCACGCGCGTCGCCTGCACCTGCACGCCTTCGATCAGCGAGAGCCGCGTGCGAAGCGCGTCGAGCTGCGCCGCGGGCACGGTCTTGATCGGCACGAAGAGATCGGGTTTCACCCAGGACTGCGTGTACTTCGCCTTGATCTGGTCAGGCGTCATCCCGAGTGCGGATGACAGCGACGAGAGAAGCCCAGCCTCGGAGCGGATCTGACCCGTGATCACGCCGACGACCCCGGCTTCGATGAACGTGGCGAGCTCGGTGCCGTCGCGTGCGACGATTCGACCTCGCGACGTCGGCACGCGCGTCATCCGCACGAGACGACCCGCGACCAGATGCGGAAGGATAGCCTCGGGCGTCCACGCGATCCGCCAGACCGCTTTGTCCTTCTCCCCCACCATCAGGAGCTGAAGCGTGATCGCGCGGGCGATGTCGCCGACGCGCTGCGTGTGAAAGATCACGTCGACAGGCACGCTCGCCTTCCGCGGGTCGGGCGAGCCGTTCGGCAGAGCCGGATGCGTCGCTGTGCCGATCTTCGCGTCGAGCGAGCGCAGCGTCATCTCCTCGGCGATGCGCGGCAGCCGGTCGATGAAGCCGGCCGTCGTGACCTGATCTTTCGCATCGTCCGTCAGGAGGTCCCACATCGACTGGTAATCCGACTTCTGCCATGCGGCGGCGTACTGACGGGCGATGGGCTCGGCCGGCGGAGGTCCAGGCTCGCAAGCGCCGGCGATCGCTGCGCAAAGGAAGAGGAGCGTAAGCACGGTGGCCCGGGTGCGGAGCCTGGGGGCTGGGGGGCGCAGGGGCAGGGGCCCCTGGCGCGTAGCGCCCCCAACGCTAATACCCAGCGGCCTGTCCCTCGCGGCGCGGATCCGCGCCGCCAGCGAACGATCCGTTCGGGTCGATCGCGATCGCTTGCGCGCCACCGGTGATCTCGTCCCAATCTCCAAGCACCGCGACCTCGTGTCCCTTCGCCGCCATCGTCCGACGGACCGCTTCCGGGTAACGGCGCTCCATCTTCAGTGTGCGCCCCGAGTCGTGATACCAACGGGGTTCCTCGATGGCCTGCTGCACATCCATCCCGAAGTCGATCAGCCCCACCGCAAGCTGAAAGTTCGTCTGCACCTGCGCGTGACGGCCGGGCGTGCCGAAGACGAATCGCGGGGTCGATCCCTCGAGCGCGATCACCGTGTTCAACGTGTGCACCGGGCGTTTGCCCGGTGCGACCGCATTGGGGGAGCGCGGATCGAGAGAGAAGCCAGAGAGCCGGTTGTTCAAGAGGATGCCGGTACCGGGGACGACCGTGGCGGCGCCGAATGCGCTGAACACGCTCTCGATCAGCGAGACCGCGTTCCCGTCGCGGTCCACCACCGCGAGGTATGTCGTGTCTGCCGGCGTCATGAGCGATCCCGCCTCGCTGCGCTCGCTCGCTTTCGCGTTCACGGCGCGGCGGCGGCTCGCGACGAACTCGGCGTCGAGCAAGCGGCGCGCGTCGAAGTCGATACGCGCGGGATCACCCGCGTGCGCGTCGCGATCCGCGAACGCGAGCTTCTTGGTCTCCACCATGAGATGTATGAGGTCGGCGCTTCCCCACTCGAGCGCGCGGACGTCGATGCCTTCGACGATCGCGAGCTCCTCGAGAAGGATGTGTCCCTGGGAGACCGGCGGTTGCCCGACGATCCGCAGGCCGCGGTAGTTGATGGAGAGCGGCTCGGGGCGATCGGTGCGATGCGCCGCGAGGTCGGCGCGATCGATCGCACCGCCGATCGCTGCGATCCCCGTCGCGAAGCGTTCACCGAGCTCGCCGCGATAGAACGCGTCGGCGCCGTCGCGGGCGACCGCTTGGAGCGATACTGCGAGCTCCCGCTGCTGGAGCATCTCTCCCGCGCTGGGCCAGCGCCCGCGCGGACCGAAGATCTGCGCCGCCTCCTCATCGTGAGCGATCCGGTCACCGGCTTCGGCTATCGATTCAGCGAGGACGTCGCTCACGGGGAATCCGTTCTCCGCATACCCGATGGCCGGAGCGAGCGCCCGGTCCAGGCCGAGACGGCCGTGGTCGGCGGCGAGATCCGCGAGCCCGGCGAGGAGGCCGGGGACCGTCGCGATGGCCGCGCCCTGCGCCGGGAACACCGGGCCGAAGCTCTCGGGATCCAGTCCGTGCGGGGCGGCGCCCGAGCCGTTGTATGCGGTGACCTCGCGCGTCCGCGCGTCGTAGAAAAGGGCGAACATGTCGCCGCCAATCGACGTGCGGTGCGGCATTACGACAGCGCAGACCGCGGCCGCGGCGACCGCCGCATCGGCGGCGTTGCCGCCTTCGCGGAGTGCGGCAAGACCGGCGGACGTCGCGAGGTGATGTCCGCTCGCGACCAGACCGTTCGCGGCTCGGACCGTCGGGCGAGTCGTCACCAGCCCCCGATGGTACTCAAGGGGCGAATGCGATCGCGACGCGCGAGACCACAGCTGAGACCGCAGCGATGCCGATCCCGAGGCTCAGCGAGTCGCGCGGGCGCGGGACCATCGGCGCGAGGGCGAGCGCGAGCAGGACGAATCCGAAATGCGGACTTCCCTGCGTGAGGAGTCCGCCGAACAAGATGTAACCGATGCCGATCCATGCGAGCGGCGCGAGCTCCTCCCGGAGGATGACGATGGCGCAGATCGCGGCGGCAAGTACCGAACCCCAGAGCACGTACTCGGCGAATGTCGCCGCGAATCGTCCGCCTGTCTCATTGAACGCGAGGACGCCGATCGCGACCGTGTCGAATGCCGCCGCGAAGAACCGCGCAGCCTTCCCCATGCGGTTCACGGAGCCGACTTCCCTCCCGGCTCGACGCCGAGGAAGAGCCGCGTGTAACCGACCGGCTCGCTCGACGCCAACGGCTCGGGGATGGTGCCGTCGAGGTGCAGCAGCATCGCGTGTTCGTCGCACGCGAAGCGCTTGGGGCAGACCGGGCACTCCGACGCGCTCTTCTCCGGCAGCCGGCCGAGGCTCGTCAGAACGAAACCGCATCGCTGGAAGAAATCGGGGACGAGGGTCAGCGCGAAGACCCGACGCAGGCCGAGGAGCCGTGCCTCGGAGACGCACGCGAGGACGAGCTGACGGCCGATGCCCCGGCCGGACGCCTCGGGCTGGACCGCCAGGGAACGTACCTCCGCGAGGTCCGGCGTGAGCACCGCGAGGGCGCAACAGCCGAGGAATCCGGACGCGTCCTCGGCGACGACGAAATCCCGCAGATGTTCGAGCAGGAAATCCCGCGACCGCTCGAGCATCCGGTCCTCCGCCGCGTACCGGTTGATGAGGGCCCGCATGTCGTCGACGTCCTCGACCCGCGCGGGGCGGATCGCGACACTCATCGCTTCAGAGCCGCCGCCGCTTCGGCGAGAGCCTCGCGCACACGCTCGGGCGCGGTGCCGCCGGGCGAGACACGCGACGCGAGGGAACGCTCCGGCCGGATCTCCTCGAGGGCGCTCGCTTCGAAACGCTGGTCCTGACGCCGAAGCTCGTCGAGGGTCATGCCGCCGAGATCCTTGCCGGCCGCGATGCGCTCTCGGACGAGGCGCCCGACGATCTCGTGCGCCTCGCGGAACGGAACTCCGCGCCGGGCGAGGTGGTCGGCGAGATCGGTGGCGCCGAGCATCCCGCGCTCGGTCGCCCGGCGCATCGCATCCCGATCGATGCGAAGCCCGCGCACGACGAGCGCGAGCGCGCTCAGCGCGGGTGCCGCGACGGCTCCGTCATAGAGCGGAACGCGCTGCTCCTGGAGATCGCCGTCGTACGCGAGCGGCAGTCCCTTCAGATTCGTGAGCACAGCTACGAGGTCGCCGATAAGACGCGCGGCGCGGCCGCGGACCAGCTCGGGCACGTCGGGGTTCTTCTTCTGCGGCATGATGCTCGACCCGGTCGCGTGCTCGTCCGACAGCTCGACGAAGCCAAATTCCGCGGTCGACCACAGGACAAGCTCCTCCGCGATTCGCGAAGCGTGCACCGCAGCGAGCGCGGCCGAGTAGAGAAAGTCCGCGATGAAATCGCGATCGGCGACCGCGTCGATGCTGTTGCGGAACGAACGAGCGAGACCGAGATCTTTTGCCACCGATGCCGGATCCACCGGGTGCGGCGTGCCGGCGAGGGCGCCAGCCCCGAGCGGCGACGTCGCGGCTCGGTCCCGCGCCTGCGCGATCCGCTCGCGATCGCGGCGAAGCGGCTCGACGTGGGCCAGGAGGTGGTGCGCGAGCGAGATCGGCTGCGCGCGCTGCAGGTGCGTGTAGCCCGGTAGGACCGTCTCGATCTCTCCGGAGGCCCTGTCCGCGAGCGCCTGCGCAAGCTCGAGCACCGCGCCGTCGAGCTCGTCGAGGAGCTCGATGACCAGAAGACGGAGGTCGAGCGCGACCTGGTCGTTGCGGCTGCGGCCCGTGTGCAGCTTCCCGGCGACGGCGCCGGCGCGCTCGTGGAGCACCTGCTCCACCGCCGAGTGGACATCCTCGGCTCCGGACGGCCACGGGAATATTCCGGACGCGAGCTCCGCGGAGATCTTCTCGAGCTCGCGCACGAGGACCGCGGACTCGTCCGCGCTCACGATCTTCTGGCGGCCCAGCATGCGCGCGTGCGCGATGCTCCCTTTGACGTCGTGCGCCGCGATCCGTCGGTCGAGGTCGCCCGACGACGTGAACGCGCGGATCCGCGGATCGAGCGGCTTGTCGAATCGACCCGACCAGAGGTCTTTCATCGCTTGCGCGGCTTCTTCGCGCTTTTGTTCGGCGCCGAGAGCGCCTTCCGCGGTATGTCGAGCGAGGCTTCGCTCCCCTCGCCCCAGAGCGCCTGCATCCGCGCCTGCGTGCGGAGCGGCAATCCGAAGACGCGGATGAATCCCTCCGACGCTTTGTGGTCGAACGCGTCGCCTTTGCCGTAGGTCGCCAGCGACGTCGAGTACAGCGAGTGCGGCGAACGTCGCCCGACAACGATCGCCGTGCCGCGGTCGAGCCGCACGCGCACCTCGCCGGTGACGAAGCGCTGTGTGCTGCGCACGTACGCGGCGAGATCCTGGTGATGCGCCGAGAACCAGAGCCCGTTGTATACAAGTTCTGCGTACTCGCGTCCGACCTGCGCCTTGAAGCGCAACGACTCCTTCGTCAGCACGAGCGACTCGAGCGCGCGATGAGCCTGATGGAGCAGCACCGCGGCCGGCGCCTCATAGATCTCGCGGGATTTGATCCCGACGAGGCGGTCTTCGACCATGTCGATGCGCCCAACTCCGTGTTTGCCCGCGACCTCGTTGAGACGCTGTACTAGATTGACGCTCTCGACCTTCGCGCCGTCGAGCGTGACCGGCACGCCCTCCTCGAACCCGATCTCGACCTCGCGCGCCTTCGAGGGCGCTTCGTCTGGGTCGACCGTCCACTGGAAAACGTCGCGCGGCGGCGCACCCCACGGATCTTCGAGCACTCCGGCCTCGATCGACCGACCCCAGAGGTTCATGTCGACGCTGTATGGGCTCTTCTTCGTGGCCTCGACCGGGATGCCGTGCTTCTTGGCGTAGTCGATCTCCTCGTCGCGCGTCATGTTCATGCCGCCGCGCATCGGCGCGATCACCGTGAGATCTGGCGCGAGCGCACCGACGGCGAGATCGAAGCGCACCTGGTCATTGCCCTTGCCGGTGCAGCCGTGTGCGACGAAGCGCGCGTTCTCGGCGCGGGCCGCGTCCACAAGGAGCTTCGCCAGCAGCGGACGGCCGAGCGCGGTCGCCAGCGGATACCGGTCTTCGTAGAGGGCGCCGGCCTGCAGCGCTGGCCACACGAAGTACCGCAGGAAGATCTCACGCGCGTCCTGAACGATCGCCTTCCGCGCCCCGCTCGCGATCGCCTTGCGCTGGACCGCATCGAGGTCGCCGGTCGCGCCCAGGTCCCCGGTGCAGGTGACCACCTCGAAGCCGAGGGCCTCGCGCAGCCACGCGACGGCGACGCTCGTGTCGAGGCCGCCGGAGTACGCCAGCACGCAGGTTTCGCCGGCGTACTGCTTGGTCACTTCGTTCCCTTTCGCGCGATGCCGAACGTCGTCAGGCGGCCGAGGAGGGCCCGCGCGCGACGTTCGGTGGTGGCCGCGATGAAGACCGTGTCGTCTCCGGCGAGCGTGCCGACCGCCTCGTCGAGGCGCGACGCATCGAGTGCCGCGGCGAGCGCGTTCGCGGTCCCGGGAAGCGATCGCAACACCACGAGGTTCGTTGCGAGCGCGCCCTCGACGGGGTAGTCCTCGCAGAATCGGCGGAGCCGCTCGATCCCGCCGCCGGGCGCGGCCGCCGACGGCGGCGCGTACGCGTGCGTCCCGTCGCGCGCGACCTTCACGAGTCCGAGCTCGACGATGTCGCGCGACACGGTGGCCTGGGTCGCGGCGAAGCCCGCGCCACGCAGGGCACGGACGAGGTCCGCCTGTGTCGACAGCGGCTGCTGGGACACGACGCGAAGCAATGCCTGCTGCCGGTGGTGCTTGCGTGCGAGCGCGTCCCTCACGCTGCGGCCTCGAAGACCGTGCCGACCTGTTCGCCGGCGAGGAGGCGTTCGACGGAATCGACGCCGCGCGTCGCAACGATCGCCGCACGGCATCCTGCCGCGGCCGCAATGAGGCACGCCTCGACCTTGGGGAGCATGCCTCCCTCGATCGTTCCGTCGTCTACGAGGGCGCGCGCCTTGTCCGCGTCGAGCTGTGCGATCACGCGACCGTCCTTGCCCCGAACGCCGGGCACGTCGGTGACGAACACGAGGAGCCGCGCGCCCAGGCTCGCGGCGATCGCGCCGGCGGCCGCGTCGCCGTTGACGTTGAGCACGTCACCGGAGGTTCGGTCGAGCGCGGCCGGCGCCACGATCGGAACGCGGCCCGCGTCGATGAGCTCTTCGAGGAGCGCGCTGTCGACGAGGGTCACGCGACCGACGAACCCGAGCTCGGCGTCCTCGCGTTCGGCGCGGAGCATCCCGCCGTCGATGCCGGTGAGGCCGACCGCAGGGACGCCGCGAGCAATGAGCGTGGCGACCACTCGCCCGTTCGCGAGCCCGCCGAGCACGGCGAGCGCGAGGTCGCGCGTTTCGGCGTCGCTGACCCGGAGCCCCCGCACGAAGCGGGTGTCCATCCCCATTCGTTCCGCCCACTCGCCGACGAGCGGGCCGCCGCCGTGTACGACGACGAGCGGATGGCCCGCGTCGTTCAGCGCGACGACCGCGTCGAGCGCCGCATCGTTCTCGGCGCCGACCGATCCGCCGATCTTCAACACGAGCAGGTCCTTACGTGGTGTATTCGGCATTGATCCGGACGTATTCGGCGGAGAGATCTGTACCCCACGCTCGAGCCACGTCGGAGCCCACACCGAGGTCGACGCCGATGGTGATGTCGCGCTGCTCGAAGACCCGGCGCACCGCGTCACCGTCGAACGCGCGCGGCGAGCCCTCTGCGAAGACGGCGACGTCGGCGATATGCACGCTGGCTTTGGTCTGATCGACCTTCGCCCCCGAGCGTCCGGCCGCGGCCAGGATGCGGCCCCAGTTCGGATCCGCTCCGTGGATCGCTGTCTTCACGAGATTCGATGTGGTGATCGTCCGGGCCGCGCGTCGGGCGTCCTCCGCCGATGCCGCCCCGCTCACCCGGACCTCGAAGACCTTGGTGACCCCTTCCCCGTCGGCGAGGATCTCTCGCGCAAGCGTTTCGCAAAGGCCGCGGACGACCGCGCCGAACTTCCTCAGATCGTCGCCTCGGGGCGCGACTCCGGAGGCGCCGTTCGCGAGGATGAGGAGCGTGTCATTCGTGCTCGTGTCGCCGTCGATGCTGATCAGGTTGAAGCTCGCGTCGGCGGCGTCCTCGAGCATCTCCTGAAGCTCCTCGGCGGCTATCTCGGCGTCGGTCAGCACGAACGCGAGCAGGGTGGCCATGTTTGGATGGATCATCCCGGCGCCTTTCGCGACCCCGCGCAGATGCACCACTCCCTCGGCGAGCGGAACCTCGACGCCGATGAGCTTTGGCCGGGTGTCGGTTGTCATGATCGCCTTCGCGACCTCGTTCCAGGCACCGGCGCGCAGCTTCATCGCGGACACGGCGGCCGCGATCCGGTCGACGGGCAACGGCACCCCGATGACGCCCGTGCTCGCGACCGCGACCTCGTGAGGGTCGCAACCGATCTTGTCGGCCGCCGCCTGCGCCATCGCGATCGCGTCGCGCTCGCCCTGCTCGCCCGTGCAGGCGTTCGCATTGCCGGAGTTCACGACGATCGCGCGGAGTCTTCCGTGCTCGAGGTGCTTTCGCGTCACGACACACGGCGCGGCAATTACCTCGTTCGTCGTGAAGACGCCAGCCGCCGCGCAGTCGCGCTCCGAGACGATGAGCGCCACGTCGGTGCGCCGAGGCGTGCCGTCCTTCACGCCGGCCGACGCGACCCCGACGCTGAAGCCGAGGACGTCGTTGGTCACGGCCACAGGGGCAGCGCCTCGAGTCCCATCGTTTCGGGATAGCCGAACCGCGCGTTGAAGTTCTGAAGCGCGGAGCCGGCCGCGCCCTTCACCAGGTTGTCGAGCGCGGCGAAAGCGACGAGGCGCGCGTTTTCCTCATCGACGAGGGCGTGCACGAGGCACCAGTTGCTGCCGAGCGTGGCCTTCGTCGCGGGATACGTATCGATGACGCGGACGAACGGCTCCTCGGCGTATTCCCTCGCGTACGCGTCGGCGACGTCCTTGATGCTCTTGCCAGAACGGAGTGGCGCATAACAGGACGCGACGAGGCCGCGGTTCATCGGAATGAGATGCGGAGTGAACGTCAGCTTCAGCGGCCGGCCGAGAAGCGCCGCGGCCTCCTGCGCGATCTCCGGAGTGTGCCGGTGCTTCGGCACTCCGTACGGTCGAACGCTCTCGTCGATAGTGCCGAAGAGATACGCGTCCTCGACGGCGTGGCCCGCGCCGCTCACGCCCGACTTCGCATCGACGATCACATCCTCGGTCACGAGGCCGGCCTTGAGCGCGGGTAGCAGCGCGAGCAGCGCCGCCATCGGATAGCACCCCGGGTTGGCGATCAGGCGCGCGGTTCGCACGCGATCTCGCGTCAGCTCGGTGAGGCCGTAGACCGCTTCCTTCAGCAGCTCGGGCGCGGGATGCGTGTAGCCGTACCAGCGCTCGTACAGCTTTGGATCGCGCAGACGGAAGTCGCTCCCGATGTCGATGACCGTGCGGCCGTCGTCGAGCCATCCGCGAGCCTGCTTCGCGGCCTCGCCCGCCGGAAGCGCGGTGAAGATGACCTCGGCGTCGTCCACGTCCGAACCCACCACGAGTGCGTCCGGCACGGCGTGCAGGTGCGGCTGGACGGCGCGGAGCGGCTCGCCTTTGTGCGAGCGCGCCACGGCCGCGACGAGCCGCGCCTCCGGATGCCGGAGCACAAGACGCGCGAGCTCACCGCCCGCGTAACCGGTGACGCCCACGATCGCGACCTTCGTCGGCATAGACGTGAGATTATGCGGTTAGGTGGATAATTATGCAATGAACGTGATTGGCCGCAGGGAGCGGACGAGCCCGATCCCGCTGATCGCGCCGTAGACGAGGCCGCCAAGCAGGCCGATGGCCCAGGCAGGCAGCGGCGCCGTCGCCGCTCCTGATGGAAACCAAGAAAAGAGAAGCGCCGGGAAAAGGAACGGAGCCCCGCACGCGCTCGCGAGTAACCATGGAAGTATTCGTCGGTTGCTCGGTAGCGCCACGCTCTGAATGAAGCCTCCGACGAGACCAGCGGCTACTGCCCCGAGGCCATAGCTAAGGACGACGTAGAAGTCGTTGTCCGCTCTGCCTGGAGGTGCGATAAGGGATCCGGCGGCGACAACAGTGCCGACCCCGGCGATGATCGCGAGTCCGAGCGCCGAGATCGAGAGAACGACCCAGTACGGGAAGCGAACCAGTCCCCGCAGGGCAAGGCCCTGAAGCATTCCAACGATCAGCCCATCTACGACCAGACGTGGGAGACCCTCGCCGACGGTCAAATAGCTTTGAGACGCAGCGAGAGCCATCGCGACAGCGCACGCGATGGCCCACCATGCGAGCCGTTCGCGAGTCGTTAGGGGAAGATGCCTCGCTTCGTGATCGCGCTTGCCACCCGCTCCACCGCGACGATGAACGCGGCCTCGCGCAGCGGGGAGTCGTACGCCTTCGCCTTCGCAAGCACAAGCTCCATCGCGCGGCGCATGTAGATCTCGAGCCGCTTCTCGACCTCTTCGAGCTCCCAGTAGAACTGCGCGCGGCTCTGCACCCACTCGGAGTAGCTCACCACGACTCCGCCGGCGTTCGCGAGGATGTCCGGCACGATCAGGACGCCGCGCTCCGCGAGCAGGCGGTCGGCCTCCGCGGTCACG
Organism: Chloroflexota bacterium; assembly: GCA_030774255.1. Taxonomy (GTDB): domain Bacteria; phylum Chloroflexota; class Limnocylindria; order P2-11E; family P2-11E; genus 3-1-20CM-2-70-9. The sequence continues at coordinate 17,542 of JALYLL010000052.1, forward strand.
GGGCCGTTCGCGCCCTCGACGATGATGCGCGTGCGTATCTCGTGCGCATTGTCTTTGGTGATCTGTCCCTCGAGCCCAGCTGGAACGAGCACGTTGACGTCCATGGCCAGGAGCTCCGCGTTCGAGATCCTGATCGCCTTGGCGGCGCGATCGAGCTGCGCAAGAGCCGACTGGAGGAGGTCTTGTCCGGGGTTCGCCGCGCTGGGCATCCTCAGGACGGTCACGAGGGCCGCAGACTAGCAGCCGTGATCGACGCGGACACGACTCACATGCGCCGCGCGCTCCGACTCGCCGCGCGCGCCGCTGGGAGGACAAGCCCCAATCCACTCGTCGGCGCCGTGGTGGTCCGGGACGGCCAATCTGTCGGCGAGGGTTATTAC
>JALYLL010000053.1 GCA_030774255.1 Chloroflexota bacterium
AACTTCACCTTCGCGAGCTCATCGGCGACCGTCGCAGCCTGCTGGCGCCCGCGCGCCGTTAGGGGCGAATCCGTCTGTCCGGTAAAGATGCGGGCGGCATTCCCCTCGCTCTCGCCGTGACGCACGAAATAAAAGGTGGTCGGCTTCACTAGACGCCGAGCTTTTCCGCGAGGTCGGTCCACCCGGCCACGCGGGTGATGCGCTCGCCCCTGACCTCGCGATTCCAGGGTTGGTCAAAAATGAATACCGGCACACCGGCCTTCGCGAGCGCTTGCGAGATCACGACGTCGTCCTCACAAAACGCATCGAGCTCGAGCTCCTTCGCAAGACGGATCTTGTAGTCGGCCGAGGCGGCCGGGTCGTAGCGGCCACGGGGATACTCCGGTCGGAAATCGCCCATCGGCTTGAGGTGCACGGCCTTCGCGTGGTCGAAGATCCCCTTCTCGCGGAGCCAGGTCTCGGTGATGTAACGGCGGCGTTCCGCCCGCGCGGTGATGAAGTAGAGCTCGTGCCCGGCCGCGACCAGGCGCTCGAGCACGACGGGGCAATCCTTGTAGACCTCGAGCTCCGCGAAGAACTTGCTGTCGTAGAGACGGATGCGGAACTGGTCTCGCTGCTCGAGGGTGACGCGTTCGAGGCCCGGCACGACGGTGTCGTAGCCCGCCCCGGTCTCCTTCTGCGAAAGCAGGTGCCACCCGATCTCGCTTTCGTCGGGAAGCTCCACATTGAATTCCTGGGCGAAGCGGCGGAGGTAGGGCACGGAGCAGATCGCCATAACGTCGTCCAGGTCGATGCCGATCTTCATGAGACCGCCGCGCGGGGAACTAGCGGATTGCGAGCCCCGCGATAAGGGTCGGCAACAGCGCCAGCACCGCGAGGCCGATGGTGCGAAGGGCGGTAATCATCGTGCTGCCGAAAGATGACAGAACGCTGCCGCAAGTGGTCGCAGCAAAGTCTCATCAAGACGCGAGCCGGTCGAGCAAACCGGTAAGCGCATCACGCCAGTCGGCCTTCACATCGAGGACCGACAAGCGAACCTGTCGTTGTCCCGCTTGCGCTTTCGGGAACGAACGCAGAACGCGCATGCGTTCGTCTGGCTGGATGTCCCGTCCCAGTACCACGCGCAGCTCTGGACCGCGCGCGCGCACTTCCGTCGCCCCTGCCTTCACGGCCCGCAGCTTCACCTCGACGCCGTAAAGGAGGTTTCGTACCGGTTCCGGCGGCGCCCCATAACGGTCGCGGAGCTCGTCGCGCAGTCCCGCGAGGTCGTCCAGGACGGCGAGCTGCGCGATGCGCCGGTAGAGCTCGAGCTTGCGCTGGCGGCTGGGAACGTAGTCGTCGGGGATGGCGGTCGAGAGCGCGAGGTCCACAGTGATCTCGGGGAGGGCAGCTGCCTGGGGTGCCCCCCGCTGCTCGTTCACAGCCTCCTCCAGGAGCTGCGTGTACAGCTCGAAGCCGACCGCGGCGACGTGCCCGTGCTGCTCGGCGCCGAGGATGTTCCCCGCCCCGCGGATCTCGAGATCGTGCATGGCGATCTTGAACCCGGCGCCGAGCTCGCTCGCCTCGAACACCGCCTGGAGGCGCTTCCGGGCCTGTTCGGTGAGGTGCTGCTCCTTTGTATAGAGAAGGTAGGCGTAGGCCTTCTCGGCGCTCCGGCCGACCCGCCCGCGGAGCTGGTAGAGCTGGGCCAGCCCGAGGGTGCCGGCGCGGTTGATGACGATCGTGTTCACGTTCGGGATGTCGAGGCCCGACTCGATGATCGTCGTGCAGACGAGGACGTCGTGCTCGGCATCGGCGAACTCGACCATGACCCGCTCCAGTTTCCGATCGTCCATCTGGCCGTGCGCGACGACGTACCGCGCGGTCGGCACGAGCTCGCGAAGGCGGTGTGCCTCTTGCTCGATGCCCTGCACGCGGTTGTGGACGTAATAGACCTGGCCGCCGCGATCGATCTCGCGCACGATCGCCTCACGGAGGACGTCGTCGCTTCGCTCGACGACGTGGGTCTCGATGGGCTGCCGGTTCTCCGGCGGCGTCTCGATCACGCTGATGTCCCGCACGCCGGAGAGCGCCATGTGAAGCGTGCGCGGGATCGGCGTCGCGGTCATCGAGAGCACGTCGACCTCGGTGCGCATCTGCTTGAGGCGCTCCTTGTGCTTGACGCCGAACCGATGCTCCTCGTCGATCACTACGAGGCCGAGATCGCGGAACTGCACGTCCTTTTGCAGCACGCGGTGGGTGCCGACGACGATGTCAACCTCTCCGGTGCCGATGCCCTCGGCCACGGCCCGCTGCTCCGCGGGCGAGCGAAAGCGCGAGAGCATCTCGACGTTCACCGGGAACGTGGCGAGGCGCTCGCCGAACGTCTCGTAATGCTGCTGCGCGAGGACCGTCGTGGGCACCACGATCGCGACCTGCTTGCCATCCTGGACCGCCTTGAACGCCGCGCGTAGCGCGACCTCGGTCTTGCCGTAGCCGACGTCGCCGACGATCAGCCGATCCATCGGCCGGCCGCGCTCCATATCGCGCTTGGTGTCCTCGATGGCCTGGAGCTGGTCGGGCGTTTCCGTGTACGGGAAAGCGTTCTCCATCTCGATCTGCCACGGCGTGTCGCGTCCGAAGGCGAATCCCTGCGTCGCTTCGCGAGCCGCGTACAGGCGGAGCAGCTCCCGCGCGATCTCCTCGGCGGCCTTCTTCGCCCGGCGTTTGGTCACGCCCCATTCGCGCCCGCCGAGCGCGGAAAGGGCCGGTGGCGTGCCGCCCACGTAGCGCGTCACTTTGTCGACACGCTCGGTGGGAAGCGACACGACGTCGGTGCCCGCGAACTGCAGCTCGAGGTACTCGCGCACCACGCCCGCGATCTCGCGGGTGATGAACCGCTCGAACCGCCCGATGCCGTGGTCCTCGTGCACGATGTGGTCGCCGGGCTTGAGATCCGAGAGGAACGAGCCGATCTGGACGCGCCTGCGGCGGTGCTCGGGGTGGCGCGGCTTGCGGAAGCCAAAGACCTCGGCGTCCGTGAATACGCGAAGCCCGAGCTCGGGTATGGCGAAGCCTTCGGCGAGCGGCACCCGGGCGACCACGAGCGATCCCCCCGCAGGCACGTCTCCCACGGTCTCGCGTGCCACGGCGGTCACGTCGCGGTCGGCGAGAAGCTCCGCGAGGCGCGCGGCCTGCGGGGTCGCGATCAGCGTGATGCCCTCGCCGCGCGTCGTGGCGAGCTGACCGATGAAGTCGTTCAGCCGGCCGGCGTAGCTCGTCGTTCCAACCCACCCGAGCCGGACCGCGTCCGGACCGGCGCCCATTCGCGCGCTGCCGTGCTCGGTCGCGAGCGATTCGATCTTCGAACGAGGCACGTACGGCGGCGGAAAGACGGCGACCGGTAGGCCCTGCCCGGCGAGCTCGTCGCGACGCTCCTCCGCCTGCGCCTCGAGCGCCTCGTGTGCGAGGTCGAGCTCGACGGTGTCCTCGAAGACGACCGTCGCGCGTGCGCCGAGATGATCGAGGAGCGACGCGGTGGCGCCGAGCGCCGGCGCGAACGCGTCCACCCCAGGCGCGTAGCCGCCCTCGCGCAGCGCATCGACGAGTGTCGCGTAGGGCGAAAGATCGGCGCTTTCGTCGTCGTCGGCGTGGGCGAGGTCGTCCCACCCCCCACGAACGAGCTTCTCGGCGAGCGCGGGAGCGCTCTCGAGCGCGAACTCGCGCGCCGGCAGGACGATCAATTCCTCGAGCGGCGACTGAGAGCGCTGCGTGACGGGGTCGAACGCGCGGAGCGTCTCGATCTCATCGCCGAACAGTTCCACGCGCGCGGGCTGCTCCGCCGACGCGGGATAGATGTCGATGATCCCGCCGCGGCGCGAGAAGGTGCCAGGCTCGCTGACCTCCGTCACCGGCTCGTAGCCGAGATCGAAGAGCCACGCAGCCGTCTCCGCCCACGACAGCCGGTCGCCGGCCCGAAGTGTCCGGCCGCGGCGGGCGAGCTCGTCCGGCGGGATGGTGTGCTCGAGAAGGGCACGCAAGCTCGTGACGACGGCGACCGGGGCCTGCGCCGTCGCGAGCCGCCAGAGCGTGAGAAGCCGCTG
>JALYLL010000054.1 GCA_030774255.1 Chloroflexota bacterium
GCGAGATCAACGACGAGCCGTTCGCGCCGATCTGCGCCGCCTGCAAATACCGCGTGGCCAACGACGGCGACTCGGTCGAGCTCGTGTGGCTCACGCCGGACCAGCGCTACAGCGAGAAGCTCGCGACACCCGACATCTCGATCGCCGATCTGATCGGCGAAGTCGACCCGATCAAGGTGGCCGAGGGACGCTACCTGTCGGATGAGATGACGATCCACTACGGCCTCGTGCCGCGCACGCACCGCGGCATCTTCACTCTGAATGAGCTGCCCGACCTCGCCGAGCGCGTGCAGGTCGGCCTGCTCAACGTCATGGAAGAGCGCGACGTGCAGATCCGCGGCTACAAGGTGCGGCTGCCGCTCGATCTCTTCGTCGTCGCATCGGCGAACCCGGAGGACTACACGAACCGCGGCCGGATCATCACGCCGCTCAAGGACCGCTTCGGTTCGCAGATCCGCACGCACTACCCGAAGGAGATCTCGACCGAGGTCGGGATCATGGAGCAGGAGCGGCAGGTCTTCGTCGACGAGGGGATCACGACGATCATGCCGGCGTACATGAAGGAAGTCCTCGCCGAGATCTCCCAGCTCGCGCGGCGCTCGCCCGAGATCTCGCAGCGGTCCGGCGTGTCGGTCCGCGTGACGGTCGCGAACTACGAGAACCTCGCATCCGCCGCGCTCAAGCGCGCGCTGCGCACCGGCGAGACGAGCGTCGTGCCCCGCATCAGCGATCTGCCCGCGGTCGTCGCATCGACGGCAGGCAAGATCGAGCTCGAGTCCGTCGGCGAGGTCTCGGAGGAGCGCGTCATCGATCGGCTCGTCCAGCGTGCGGTGCTGAACGTCTTCAACCGGACGTTCTCGCTCGTCGAGTTCGACTCGCTTCTCGCCGCGTTCCAACGCGGCGCGACGATGCACGTCTCCCCCACGCTTTCGAGCCAGGAGTACGTGAAGCAGGCGCTGCAGATACCAGGGATGAAGGGCGCCGTCGCCAAGGTCGGCGCGACCGGGAACCCGGCCGCTATCGCCGCCGCGGTGGAATTCGTGCTCGAGGGCCTACATCTGAACCGCAAGCTCAACAAGGAGCGTGGCGAGACCCGCTCCACTTTCCGGGCGTGATGGACGAGCCCGCCCCACAGGAGCCGCGCAACGACCCGCCGGGTCTTGCGCAACCGTTCAAAGACGTCCGGTACTCGCGCTGGGACGGGACGCAGCGACTCGACGCCCTCGAGGCGGAGGAGCTTCTCGGCGCGATGGCCGACGAGCTTCTGTCCGGCGGGGATCTCGAAGATGCGATGGCGCGCCTCTCCCGCTGGGGCATCCCCGGCCGCATGGAGGGACTGAAGGACCTCCTCGAACGCCTGCGGACCGCCAAACAGCGCCGGGCGCAGCGACACGATCTCTCGAAGACCTTCGACGACCTCAAAGAGAAGCTCGAGGAGGTCAAGAAGCTCGAGCGCGACGGTCTCGATCGACGGCGCAACGCGGAAGCCCCGAACGAGCAGCTGAAGGCGACGATGGAGAAGCTCGCCTCCGAGCGCATGGCGCAGCTCGACGCGCTCCCGGAGGATTTCGGGCGAGCGGTACGCGCGCTCAAGGACTACGAGTTCGTCGAGCCCAAGGCCGCCGAGAAATACAAGGAGCTCCTGAAGGAGCTGCAACAGCAGGTCCTCGGCTCGTACTTCAAGAACATGCGCGAGTCGCTGCAGAACCTCACGCCGGAACAGCTCGAGCGGACGCGCCAGATGATCCGCGATCTGAATCGCGCGCTGAAGGAACGGATGGACGGCGGCGAGCCCGACTTCGAAGCGTTTCAGCGCCAGTACCCCGAGCTCGCCGGCAGCGCCAAGGATTGGGACGACCTTCTCAAACAGCTCGCGCAGGGCATGGCGGCGATGCGATCGCTCTGGCAGTCGATGTCCGCCGACATGCGCGACCAGCTCGAAGGGCTGCTCGGCGCGGCGTTCAACGATCCGGGGCTGCAGCAGGCGATGAACGACCTCGCCGAGACGCTCGGCGAGCTCATGCCGATGGACGGCTACGACCACTCGATGTCAGGCGACGAGCCGCTGACGCTCGCCGAGGCCCTCGGCCTCATGGACGAGATGAATCAGATCTCAGATATGGAGGACACGGTCCGCGGCGCGCGTAACTCCGACGACCTCGAGTCGCTGGACCGCGACCAGGTAGAACGTCTAGCCGGCCCGTCGGCTCGGCAGGCGCTCGACGAGCTCCGGCGCATGACCGAGCTCCTCGAGGAGGCCGGACTGATTCGCAAGGACGGCGACCGTTACGAGCTGACGCCGCGCGGCATCCGCAAGATCGGCCAGAAGTCGCTCGAGGAGATCTTCGCGACGCTCAAGAAGGACGCGTTTGGTGGGCACCGCTCGAAGTCGCGCGGCCGCGGCGGCGATCCCACCGACGAGCTGAAGACGTACGAGTTCGGCGATCCCTTTCTGCTCGACTTGCCGGGGACGGTGCGCAACGCAGTCATCCGGCAGGGCGCCAAGGTTCCGGTGAAGCTCACGGCGGACGATTTCGACGTCTACCGCACCGAGCTCGTCACGCAATCGGCGACGGCAATCCTGGTAGACGTGAGCCGCTCGATGCTCTTCCGCGGTTGCTTCCTGGCGGCGAAAAAGGTCACGCTCGCGCTCGACTCATTGATCCGCTCGACATTCCCCAAGGACGACCTGTACATCGTGGGGTTCTCGGCGTACGCGACGCAGCTCAAGCCGGCCGACCTCCCGCGGCTCACCTGGAACGAATACGTCTACGGCACGAACATGCAGCACGCCTTCGAGACCGCGCGGACGCTCCTCTCACGCTCGCGCGGGAAGAACAAGCAGATCATCCTGATCACCGACGGCGAGCCGACGGCCTACTTCGAGCCCGGCAGCACCTATCCGCAGTTCAACTACCCGCCGACGAAGCGCACGTTCGAGGCCACGCTCCGCGAAGTCGTCCGCTGCACCCGCGAGAGCATCACCATCAACACGTTCATGCTCGCCCGGGGGCACTACCTCGTCGACTTCGTGAATCAGATGTCGAAGATCAACAATGGACGGGCTTTCTACGTTGAGCCCGAACACTTGGGCGAGTACGTGCTCGTTGACTATGTCTCACACAAGAGGCGCCGCGTCGCCTAGTTCCTCTCGACGTTATTTCGCCGTCTGCTGCGCCGAGTTGCTCCGGTCTTGAGTGGCCATCCGTTCCCTGAAAGACAAGGACTCGACGCCGATGGCGATCTCGAGGCGATCTGTGTATTTTGCGAACATCGTTATCGCTGGCATGAAAAGACCTGCACGCACGACAGTGTTCAGCTCCGTGGCAATTGTGGCTGTCCGGGATTCAAGCCGTCGGCCTTTCGTTCCGTCACATTGGCAGCCCGACTCCCGGCCGCAGTCTCGCCGGATGAGCTGTGCGCAGCATGCGAGCACCGCTACACGTTCCATGATGTCGAGCTGGCCATCACAGAATACGGCGGGAAGCGATCGCTTTTTGAAGGCCGCCCGATGAGCTGTTACTACGACGACCTGTCGCTCATGAGCAGCTGCGAATGCAACGGCTGGAGCAGATCGGGGCGTGTCCGCACCGCAAGCCGATCGTCGGGCAAGGAAAGTTCTACCTAGGCGAGACGTCGGCGGAGCGAGAAGAGTGCAGCCGCGGCGCAAACGGCTCCGCCGATAAGAGGCCAGTAGACGAGCCCGAGGGTTGCGCCGATGAATCCGAAGCCGGCTCCGACGCGGTCGAGGCCAGGCGTGGAGAGGCCAAACAGGTTCCCTGTCTGGAATGCCCAGGCGCTGAACGCACCGACAAATCCGGTCCAGGCTCCGAGGATCCCGGACGTGATCGTCGCTGAGGCGCCATCCCGCGCCAGCGCGCGGCCGAGCGTCACCCACGCCACAACGGAAACGACCGCCCCGAGCCATCCGAGCACGGGTACCTGCTCGAAGTAGCTGATCAGAACGAAGCCCGCCGTGCCGATGACGAACAAGCCGAAGAGGCGCACGTCCCGAGACTAGCGGAGCTGGCGCCAGCGGAACGTATCGCGTGAAACGCTCACCGTCGCTCGAAGGCCAGGCGCACGCCGAGCCCGATGAGCGCCGAGCCTGAGAGGCGCTCGAGCCATCGTCGCGCCCCGCGAATCACCGCACCGATGCGATCGATCGCGTAGGCGTAGAGCGGAAGCCAGACGAGCCCCAGCACCGCGTGGATCCCCGCGAGCAGCAGGGACTTCGCGAGCACGTTGTCTCCTGGCGAGATGAACTGCGGAAGGAAGGTCAGATAAAACAGCGCGACCTTCGGATTGAGGACATTGGAAAGAAAGCCCTGCCCGAACGCGGCCCGTCGACTGCGCGCTGGGGCCACCGTCACCCGGACATCGGCCACCGGCCGCACGGAGTCCCGGATCGTGCGGATGCCGAGATACGCGAGATACGCGGCGCCCGCGAACTTCACCACCGCGAAGGCCTCAGTGCTTGTCGCGAGGATGAGCGAGAGGCCGAGCGCGGAGGCGGTCGCGTGCAGCGGAAGGCCAGCGCAGATGCCGAGGCTCGTGAAGAACGCGGCTCGCCGTCCATCGAGGAGCGTCACCTTGGCGACGAGTGCCATGTCGGCGCCGGGCAGG
>JALYLL010000055.1 GCA_030774255.1 Chloroflexota bacterium
GGCGTTTCGTAGTTGATCGTCGGCGGTACGCACCCGTCGCGCATGGCGAGCACGCAGGCCATGGCCTCGAGCGCGCCGGCGGCCCCGAGCAGGTGACCGGTCATCGATTTCGTCGACGAGACCATGAGCTTCTTCGCGTGGTCGCCGAAGACCTTCTTGATGGCCGCGGTCTCCTCGCGGTCGTTCGGCTGGGTCGACGTGCCGTGGGCGTTGATGTACTCGATATCCGACGGCTTCATGCCGGCCTGGTCGAGCGCCATCTGCATCGCTCGCGCGTTGCCCTCGCCCTCCGGTGACGGCGACGTGATGTGGTACGCGTCCGCCGTCGCGCCGTACCCGACGACCTCGCCGTAGATCTTCGCCTTGCGCGCCAGGGCGCGCTCGCGCTCTTCGAGGATGAGGACGGCCGAGCCTTCCGACAGAACGAAGCCGTCACGATCCTTGTCGAACGGGCGCGATGCCCTCTCGGGTGCGTCGTTCCGACGGCTCATCGCGTGCATCGTCGCGAACGCGCCGATCGGGAGCGGCAGCACCGCGGCTTCCGCTCCGCCGGTGACCATGACATCCGCCTGCCCGCGCTTGATGAGCTCCGCGCATTCGCCGATAGAGTGCGAGCTGGACGCGCAGGCCGAGACGTGCGTGAGGCTCGGACCGCGGATGTCGAATTGCATCGAGATCTGCGCCGAGCCGGCGTTGGCCATAAGCATCGGCACGAGGAACGGCGAAAGGCGTGAAGGCCCGCGATCCTTCATGAGAAGGACCTGGTCGATCAGCGTTTCGATCCCGCCGACTCCGGTCGCGATCGCCACGCCGATCCGGTCGCGGTCCTCGCCGGCACCCTTCAGACCCGCGTCCTCGAGCGCCTGCGCGGCAGCGGCGACGGCGTAGTGCGTGAAACGGTCGGTGCGTCGCATCTCCTTGCGGTCCATGTACCTCGCCGCCTCGAACCCCTTCACCTCGCCGGCGATCTGCGTTTCGTACGGCGAGGGATCGAATCGAGTGATCCGGCCGATGCCGCTCCGGCCGTGAACGAGCGCGTCCCAGGTGCTGTTCACGTCGAGGCCAAGCGGGGTCACGGCCCCGAGGCCAGTGATGACTACGCGGCGCGTCACCGCGGCGCGGCGGCGCGGTCCCGCAGGGCCGACAGCGCTCCGGTGATCGAGAGGGGATCGGACACGTTGAGGAGTTTCACGTCCGCGATGCGCTTCACCAGGCCGTTGACGACCTGGCCCGCACCGATCTCGACGAACGTCGATGCACCGCGTTCGGCCATGTAGCGGACCGAGCGCAGCCACTCGACACGATTCGAGAGGTGACGGACGAGCGCGTCGGGTATGGCCGACGCCGACGGGTGCGGCATGGCGCTCACGTTGGCGACGATCGGCACGACCGGCTCGTGGAAGTGGAGCGTGTGCATGAAAGCCGCGAGGTCGGGACCGATGCGTCCCATGGCCGGAAAGTGGAACGGCGCGGAGATGCGGAGCGGGACGACCTTGCGCGCGCCGTGACGTGTGAGCGCCTCGCTCACTTTGGCGACGCTCTCGCTGTCGCCGGCGATGGTGACCTGCGCGGGACCGTTGTCGTTCGCCACCACCGCACTCCCGAGGGGCAGCGTGTCCTTGATCACGCGATCGACTTCGTCAGCGGGGAGACCCACGATCGCGGCCATCGCTCCCTTGGCGCCGCGAGACGCAGCGAGACGGCCGCGCTCGGCCACGAGACGGAGAGCGTCCTGGAACGTGAGAACACCCGCCGCGACGAGCGCCGTGAATTCTCCGAGCGAGTGCCCGGCGACAAAGCGCGGGCGCAGCGACGCCGGAAGCGCGGCCACGCCGCGCGGCTCGACACCGTCGCTCGAGCGCCGGCCGAGCTTCGCGTTTACCGACTCGATGAACGCCTCCAGGATCGCGACGCTCGTCGTGAGGATCGCGGGCTGGGCCACCGTCGTGTTGTCGAGGTCACTCGATGGTCCGTCGAAGCAGATCTTCGACAGCTCGTAGCCCACCGTGCGGTCGGCCTCATCGAAGATCTCGCGCGCGCGCGCCGACTGCTCGTAGACCGCCCGGCCCATGCCGACGACCTGCGAGCCCTGCCCCGGAAAAACGAATGCGAGATCTCCCACTTCTGATGCAACGATAGCGCATGGCTTCGAAGCCCTCCGATATTCCGATACACTCGATTTGTAGTGAATCGCCGGTATGTCCAGCGCGAGCGTGCACGCACGACGGCGCGAACGTCGAGCGCGATCGAATCCGCGGCCTTGCGGGAGGTCTCGCGGCGCGGCTACGCCAAGCTGCGCGTCAGCGAAGTGGCGCGACGCGCTCATGTGGCCCCGCGCACGGTCTACCTGCACGCGCCGACGAAGGAACGTCTGGTCGACGCTGCACTACGGGGCCGCGCCGAGGGTTTGATCGGACGCATCGAGCGATGGCGCCCGCGGGGAGAGAGCGCGGACTCGGTGCTCGCCGAGCTCATCGCGATGCACGAACGCGAGTACCGGACGGAATCGGTCCTCCTGGAGACGCTCGTCGACGGCGCGCTCCCACGCGAGATCGCGGCGCTCCTTCGCGAGCTCGACGGAGTGCGCCTCGGGATCATCACCCGGACGATCAACGACCTCGCCCGCCGTGGCGGCCTTCGCGTCCGCCCGAGCGACGCCATCGCGCTTGCCCATGCGCTCCTGTCGTATCCGACCTGGCGGACCGCGCTCACCGGCCCCGGGCGCCGGCGCGCGCCGCGGCTCATCTCCTCGGCGCTTCGGACCGCTCTGCTCTAGCAGCCCGCGCGTAGGCTCTTGCGTGTGGCCGCGGCGTCCGGTGCGATGGTTGGGACCCTAACTTCGCGTTCGCGCGGTCGTTGGCTGGCCTGGTCGAGCGTCGTGCTGTACGCAGCTCTCGCCGGCATCAGCATCGCGCTCGAGGCCCGCTTCGTGGGCAGAGTGGGCGTGCCGGATCTCTGGGTCGCTCTCGTCGTGCTGAGCTACGCGGTCATCGGTGCGCTCATCGTGAACACCCATCGTTCGCATGTGATCGGATGGATGTTCTGCGGCGCTGCCCTGAGCTTTGGGTTCTCGTCGTTCGCGGGTCAATACGCGATCCAGGCGCTCGTCGTCGCACCGGGCACGCTCCCGTTCGGACAGGCCATGGCCTGGTTCGGGTTCTGGACAAACATGCCCGGAATCGCCGTGATCGCGCTGTTCCTTCCGCTTCTCTTCCCCGACGGACGCCTGCCGTCGTCTCGCTGGAGGCCTGTCGCGTACTTCGCGGCTGCGAGCTTAGTCCTCGCCGTCGTTGTCACGATGCTCGCGCCGGCTACATACGCGGACGCGGGTTATCCGTCCATCCGGAATCCTTTCGGACTCGATCAATACGGCGGGGTCTTCGACACGCTCGGTCTATTGCTCCAGCCGCTCCTGCTCGTGCTCGTGCTCGTGAGCGCCGTCGCGCTCTTCTACCGCGTGCGACGCGGCGGCGCGGTCGAACGCCAGCAGATCAAATGGTTCGCCTTCGCAGGCGCGATCGTGCTCGCCTCGTTCGTGATACAGGCCGTCGCGCGGCTGGCCCCAGACCTCCGCAGTGCGGCTGACCTGCTCGCGATCGTCGGCCTCTCCGCGATCCCCGTAGCGGTGGGGATCGCGATCCTGCGATATCGGCTCTATGAGATCGACCTCATCATCAATCGGACCATCGTCTACGCGCTGCTCACCGCGATCCTTGCCGGCCTCTACTCCGCGGCGGTCGCCTTCTTCCAGCGGCTCTTCGTGGCGATGATCGGTGAGAACTCTGATCTCGCGATCGTTATGACGCTCTTCGTGCTGGCCACGGTCTTCACGCCGATCAAGAACACGTTGCAGGGCGCAGTGGACCGGCGAATCAGTCCTGCGTCGCGGCCCGCCCCGCATTCGGCGAGTATCGACGACCTTTTGATGCTCTCGGAGCTGCACGATCGCGGCGTGCTGACGGATGACGAGTTCGCTGCGAAGAAGAAGCAGGTGCTCGGGCTCTAGACGGCGCTCAGGCCCTTTCGATCTCGAGCTGGCCCTTCACCCCGTTCAGCTCGCCCTCCCACTTGTGCCCTCGATCGTGAAGTCCTTCGCCGAAGCTCGTCGCGAGGGCCTCCTGCTTGATGAAGTCGCCGTATCGCTCGAACACGCGCCCGATGGGCCCCGCGTAGCGGAGTGCGATGCGATCGGAGATGTCGAGGCCCGCCTCCTTGCGCATGTTGTTGAGATGGTGCGCGAGCTCGCGCGCGAGCCCTTCGAGCTCGAGCTCGGGCGTCACCTTTGTTTCGAGCGCGACCGTGGCGCCGGCGTCTCGGCCGACCGCGTGGCCGGGCGCGCCTTCGTGCGAGATGAGGACCTCGGTGTCCGAGAGCTCGAAGCCCTCGACCTCGATCGTCCCGT
>JALYLL010000056.1 GCA_030774255.1 Chloroflexota bacterium
GCGCCGACGGTGTGACCGCCTTCACGGATGGCGAAGCGAAGACCTTCCTCGAGGGCGATCGGCGTGATGAGGGTGACCTCGAGCGTCGAGTTGTCGCCCGGCATGATCATCTCGGTCCCGGTGGCGAGCTTCGCCTCTCCGGTCACGTCGGTCGTGCGCAGGTAGAACTGCGGCCGGTACCCGGAGAAGAACGGCGTGTGACGGCCGCCCTCTTCCTTCGAAAGCACGTACACCTCGGCGTTGAAGGTCGTGTGCGGCTTCACCGAGCCCGGCTTGGCGATGACCTGGCCGCGCTCGATGTCCTCGCGCTCCAGACCCCGGAGCAGGAGGCCGATGTTGTCGCCGGCCTCGCCCTGGTCCAGAAGCTTGCGGAACATCTCGACGCCCGTGACGACGGACTTCTTGGCGTCGCGGATACCGACGATCTCGATCTCCTCCCCCACCTTCACGATGCCGCGCTCGACACGGCCGGTCGCGACGGTGCCGCGGCCCTTGATGCCGAACACGTCCTCGATCGGCATGAGGAACGGCTTGTCCTTCGCCCGGACCGGCGTCGGGATGTAGCTGTCGACAGCATTCATGAGGTCGAGGATCGACTTGAACTCCGGCGCGTTGACGTCCTTGGATGTGCTCTCGAGGGCCTTGAGGGCAGACCCGCGGATGATCGGCACCTCGTCGCCCTTATAGCCGTACTTGGTCAAGAGCTCACGGACCTCGAGCTCGACGAGTTCGAGCAGCTCCTCGTCGTCGACCATGTCGACCTTGTTGAGGAACACCACGATCTGGGGAACCTCGACCTGGCGTGCGAGCAGGATGTGCTCGCGCGTTTGGGGCATCGGGCCGTCCGCGGCCGAGACCACGAGGATCGCGCCGTCCATCTGGGCGGCGCCGGTGATCATGTTCTTGATGTAGTCGGCGTGGCCCGGGCAGTCCACATGGGCGTAGTGCCGCTTGTCGGTCTCGTACTCGACGTGCGCGATCGAGATGGTGATACCGCGCTCGCGCTCTTCAGGCGCGTTGTCGATCGTGTCGAACGCGCGGAACTCCGCCCCACCCTTCAGCGAGAGGGTCTTGGTGATCGCCGCGGTGAGCGTGGTCTTGCCGTGGTCGATATGACCAATGGTCCCCACGTTCACGTGTGGCTTATTGCGCTCGAACTTCTTCTTTGCCATGTGACCCTCCCCTATGCCTCTCTTACTTCTTGGTGATGATCTGTTCCGCAAGGTTCTGCGGCAGAACTTCGTAGTGATCGAATTCCATCGAGTACGAACCGCGGCCCTGCGTCTTCGATCGCAGGTCAGTGACGTAGCCGAACATCTGCGCGAGCGGCACCATCGCCGCGATTACGCGAGCGTTCGCCCGGTCTTCCGTGCCCTGGACGTGGCCCCGTCGGCTGTTGAGGTCACCGATGACCTCGCCCATGAACTCTTCGGGGACGATGACCTCGACCTTCATGATCGGTTCGACGATCACCGGGCCGGCCTTCGGTACGGCGGCCTTGAGGGCCATCGAGCCCGCGATCTTGAAGGCCATCTCGTTCGAGTCGACGTCGTGTTGCGATCCGTCAACGACGGTGGCGCGTAGGTCGACCATCGGGTAGCCGGCGATGACGCCGTTCTCCATGGCCTCTTTGATCCCCTGCTGGACGGCCTTCTGCCAGTCCTTCGACAGGCGGTCGCCGCGGATCCCCCACTCGTACTCGAAGCCGGTGCCGCGCTCGAGCGGCTGGAAGTCGACGACCACGTGACCGTACTGGCCCTTGCCGCCGGACTGCCGAACGTAGCGGCCCTCGCCCTGCGCGGGCTTGGTGAGGGCCTCCCGATACGCGACCTGCGGACGCCCGACGTTCGCAGCGACACGGAATTCCCGAAGCATCCGGTCGACGATCACCTCGAGGTGCAGCTCGCCCATGCCCGAGATCAGCGTCTGACCGGACTCCTGGTCGGTATGAACGCGGAAGGTCGGGTCTTCCTCGGCGAGGCGCGCGAGGGCGAGTGACATCTTCTCTTCGTCGGCCTTCGTCTTCGGCTCGACCGCGATCTGCACGACCGGTTCGGGGAACTTGATCGATTCCAGGACCACGGGCTTCTCCATGTCGGCGAGGGTGTCGCCGGTGAAGGTCTGCTTCAGACCGACCGCGGCGGCGATGTCGCCGGCCGCGACCTCTTCCACTTCTTCACGGTGATTGGCGTGCATGAGCAGGATCCGCGAGATCCGCTCCTTCTTGTCTTTCGTGGCGTTCATGACCGTGTCGCCCGAGCGAAGGATGCCCGAGTAGACGCGGAAGAACGCGAGCTTTCCGACGAACGGGTCGCTCGCGATCTTGAAGGCGAGCGCGCTGAACGGATCGTCGTCGGTCGGACGCCGCACGAGCTCCTCGCCCGTCTTCGGGTCCGTGCCCGTGACCGGCGGAACATCGAGCGGCGACGGCAGGTACGCCACGACCGCGTCAAGAAGCGGCTGCACACCCTTGTTTCGAAGGGCGGCGCCGGTGAGGACCGGGACCACCTTCGTTGCGATCGTCGCCGCGCGCAGCGCTTTACGAAGTTCGTCGGGCGTGATGTGGTGCTCCTCGAGATAGCGGTGGAGGAGCGCGTCGTCGGTCTCGACGACCTTCTCGACCATCGCCTCGCGCGCTGTCTCGGCGGCGTCCTTCATATCGGCCGGGATCTCTCGGATCTCGGGCGCGACGGTCTCGTCGCCGTCCCAGTAGAGCGCATTCATCTCGATGAGGTCGATGACGCCCTTGAACTTGTCCTCGCTTCCGATCGGGAGTTGGATGACGACGGGATTGGCGCCGAGCCGGTCGACGATCATGTCGACGCAGCGCTGGAAGTCGGCGCCCATGCGGTCCTGCTTGTTGATGAAGCAGACGCGCGGGACCTTGTATTTGTCGGCCTGGCGCCAGACCGTCTCGGACTGCGGCTCGACGCCGGCGACGCCGTCGAACACGACGACCGCGCCATCGAGCACGCGCAGCGAGCGCTCCACCTCGACGGTGAAGTCAACGTGACCCGGTGTGTCGATGATGTTGATGCGGTGGTCGTTCCAGAAGCACGTCGTCGCGGCGGCGGTGATCGTGATGCCGCGCTCCTGCTCCTGAGGCATCCAGTCCATCGTCGCGGCGCCGTCGTGGACCTCGCCGATCTTGTAGATCTTCTTCGTGAAGAAGAGGATCCGCTCGGTCACGGTCGTCTTACCCGCGTCGATATGCGCGATGATCCCGATGTTCCGGTATCGCTCCAGGGGATACTCGCGCCTGGGGGCCTGACCCTTGATGGTTTTTGCTTCGATCACGGCCGCTACCACTTGTAATGACTGAAGGCCTTGTTGGCCTCGGCCATCTTGTGAGTTTCTTCCTTGCGCCGCACGGCGCCGCCCGTGTTGTTCATCGCGTCCATGAGCTCGCCGGCCAGGCGCTCGGCCATCGACTTGCCCGGGCGCTTGCGCGCGGCCTGGATGATCCAGCGCATCGCGAGCGACGTGCGCCGGTCCGCGCGGATCTCGATCGGCACCTGGTAGGTCGCGCCACCGACACGGCGCGGCTTGACCTCGATGAGGGGCATGGCGTTGCGCATCGCCGTCTCGAACACGTCGATACCCGGCTTGCGCGTTGAGGTCTCGGCGAGGGTCAGGGCGCTGTAGACGATGCCCTCGGCCGTCGCGCGCTTACCGTTGCGCATGACGTTGTTGTTGAACTGCTGCAGCGTCGGGTTCCCGTATTTGCGGTCGGGCAGGCGCT
>JALYLL010000057.1 GCA_030774255.1 Chloroflexota bacterium
CCTTTGACGTGGATGTGGTCGAGAGGCATCAGACGACCGTAGGCGATGACGGCGGCGCGGTCCGCAGGGCGCGCTGCACGAGCCACAGATACGCGAGCCACAGCGGCAGCGCGGCGAGGCCGCCGGACAGCGACTCACCGGCGCCCGGACGGAACGAGAACTGGTCGAGGGGGACGATCGCGAACGAAAGCGCCTGGTAGATCCCCATCGGCAGCAACGCGATGGTCGCGATGCCGAAGATCGCGGTGCCAAGGATCAGGTAGGCGCGATGGAAACCGCTCGCACGATCGGCGACGCCAGCGAGCGCCCGGCGCGCCCACCAATGTGCTGCCCAGAACACGCCCCCGAAGATGACGAACGTGACGCCGCGCACGAGATCATCCGCTTGTTGGCGCACGCGATCATCCGGAGGCGGCAGGAATTGGGATGTGATCGGTGACGGAAACGGCGGGCAGGTCGTGCCCGGCGGGCAGACTTGCACCGGGAACGCGGGTTGGGGACTCGGTCGCGGGCCGCCATAGATCACATCAAGCCCAAACGCAGCGGCGAGCACATACGAGATGATCCCGGCGAGCCCGATCGCGAACGCGATCACACCGGCGAGCGACGCAAGGTAGAGGTACACGCGCAGCAGGCCGCCGAGCGACAGGTCCATCCCGTCGCGGCCGCGCTGCAGGAACAGGACGACGAGAAGCCCGATCGCGCCAAGGACACCGAGAGCCGTCAGCACGCCCACGAGCATGCCTTAGGGGCCCTGCCGGCGGCGCCGGCCACCGGCCCTGATGACGCGCACGCCACCCGGGGGCTGGGGGGCGGAGCCCCCCATTGGCTCGAGGCTCTCCGGCCCTCGCTCGAGCACCATCAGACCCCGGAGCTCGACGACCTCGTCACGTAGCAAGGCGGCCTTCTCGAACTCGAGGTCCTTCGCTGCTCTCTTCATCTGTCCCTCGAGCTCTTTGATGAGGCGGACGAGCTCGTCCTTCGGCAGTGAGCCCGCCGCGAGCGGCCGCTTGGCCTTCTCGTTGACACCCTCGACGTCGGCGACGTCACGCAGACGCATGCCGATGTCGCGGATCGCTTTCACGATGGTCTGTGGGTCGATCCCGTGTTCGGTGTTGTAGGCGACTTGGATCTCGCGACGACGATCGGTCTCGTCCATCGCGGCTTTCATCGATGCGGTCACGCGATCGGCGTACATGATCACGCGGCCCTCGACGTGGCGCGCCGCGCGTCCGATCACCTGGATGAGCGAACCCTCCGAGCGAAGGTACCCCTCCTTGTCCGCGTCCAGGATCGCGACGAGCGTCACCTCGGGAAGATCGATGCCTTCGCGAAGGAGATTGACCCCGACGACGACGTCATACACGCCGAGGCGTAGGTCGCGGAGGATCTCGACCCGCTGCAAGGTCTCGATCTCCGAATGGAGGTACTGCACCTTGACGCCCATTTCGCGCAGATAGTCGGCGAGGTCCTCGGCCATCTTTTTGGTGAGCGTCGTGACGATGGCACGCTGGCCCCTCTCGACGCGCAGGTTGAGTTCCGCGAGGAGATCGTCGATCTGGCCCTCGGTCTTGCGCACCTCGATCTGGGGGTCGATGAGGCCGGTCGGGCGGATGATCTGTTCGACAAGCTGCGAAGAATGCTCGAGCTCATAGGGCCCGGGCGTCGCGGACACGTAGATCGCCTGATCGAGGCGCTGCTCGAACTCCGCGAAGGTGAGCGGCCGGTTGTCGAGCGCGCTCGGCAGCCGGAAGCCGTAGTCGACGAGGATCTCCTTCCGCGAGCGGTCGCCGAAGTACATACCGCGGACCTGCGGCATCGAGATGTGTGACTCGTCGATGAACGCGAGGAAGTCCGGCGGGAAGTAATCGAGAAGCGTCCACGGCCGGCTGCCCGCCGGCCGGCGCGCCAGATGCCGCGAGTAGTTCTCGATACCCGCGCACGTCCCCGTCTCTCGCATCATCTCGAGGTCGAAGTTGGTGCGCTGCCGGAGCCGCTGCGCCTCGAGCAGCCGGCCGGCGTCCTCGAGCTCCTTCAGGCGATCGACGAGCTCAGCCTCGATGTCCTTGATGGCCTCGAGCAGCTTCTCCCGCGGGGTGACGAAGTGCCGCGCGGGATAGATGTCGATCTTGTCGCGCTCGGCAAGGACCTCGCCGGTGAGCGGGTCGAGCTCGGTGATGCGCTCCACGTCATCGCCGAAGAACTCGACGCGAACGGCGAGCTCCTCGTACGAAGGCTGGATCTCGAGCGTGTCGCCGCGGACCCGAAACTTCCCGCGCATGAGGTCGGTGTTCGTGCGCTCGTACTGGATATCGACGAGATGGCGGAGCACCGTGTCGCGCCGAACGCGCTCGCCCTTCTTCAATCGGACGGTCACCGCACCGTAGTCCACCGGCGCGCCCAAGCCATAGATGCACGAGACCGAGGCGACGATGATCACGTCGCGGCGCTCGAAGAGCGACCGCGTCGCCGAGTGGCGCATTCGGTCGATCTCCTCGTTGCGCGAGCTGTCCTTCTCGATATACGTGTCGCTCCGCGCGATGTACGCCTCGGGCTGGTAGTAGTCGTAGTAGGAGACGAAGTACTGGACCGCGTTCTCGGGGAAGAACTCCTTGAACTCTCCATAGAGCTGAGCAGCGAGGGTCTTGTTGTGCGCGAGCACGAGCGTCGGCCGGCCGGCGTCGGCTATGACTTTCGCCATGGTCACTGTTTTGCCTGAACCCGTAACGCCGCGCAGCGTTGTGTGGCGCTCGCCCGCTCCGAGTGCCTTCGTGAGGGCCGCCGCCGCCGTGGGCTGGTCGCCGGCCAGGTCCCACGGCAAAACAAGCCGGAAGGGAGCCTTCGCGGCTGGGCGGTCGAGAGGGACTTGGAGCGTCTCGCTGTGCGGCATAGGGCGCCTCATTCTAGAACAGGCGTTCTGGTACCAAATCGCCGCCCGCTGGTCGTCCCATTGTCGCGCATCAACACCGGTTTGAGTCCCGTCCAGATGTAACCCGTTGCTACAGTCGCCGCCGACCCCCACCCCGAACAAAAGGGCCGTAGAGGAAGGTAATAGTGGAAGATCGATCGCGACGCCGCGCCCGGCTGGTGCTGATTGTTGGACTCTTGTTCGCTGTCGGAGCCGGAGCGACGACCTTCTTCGTCGCCAACACGGCCAAATCCGAAGCTCCCGCGCCGATCCCGACCTCGAGCATCGTGGTCGCGGCCCGGGAGATCCCCGCGAAGACCCAGATCACCGCCTCGGACCTCAAGCTCGTCAAGATGAACTCCGAGGTCGTTCCCCCGACCGCCATCACGAACTCCGAGGAGGCCGTTGGGCGGATCACGATCACCTCGATCTCCGTCGGTGAGCCGATCCTACCGACCAAGCTCGGAAGCGCGAACGGCCAGATCTTCACCGTGTTCCCCGCCGCCAGCCTCGGGACCGATGGAGCGCCTCAGGTCGGCTCGCCGAACTACCGAGCGATGTCGATCACCGTGCCCGACCCTCAGGCCGCCGGCGGCAGTATCCAGCCGGGCGACCTGGTCGACGTGCTTTTCACGATGACCATCGCCCCTGAGAAGTTCTTCAAGAACCCCAACCCGGCCGTGAACGCGATCGACTCGTCGGCCCGCATCGTCCTCGAGCGCGTGCCGATCCTCGCGCGCACCTTGGGCGTTTATGTGATCCGGACCGACGCCGCGACCGCCGAGCGCATCGGTTACCTGCAGGCCGCGGGTGGCGTCCTCCAGCTCCTGCTGCGCGCACCGAAAGATGACCGCGCCACAGGGACCGTGGGCGCGAGCTTCGACAACATTCAGCCCGACTGGAAGTGGCACATCCCGCAGAAGATCACGCCCTAGCTCGGCGGAGCTCCAGCCAGGCGTCACGCACGCGCTCGCGCGTCCTTTCGCGGTCGCCGTCATTCACGATGACGGCGTCCGCCGCTGCCCGGAACTGATCTTCAGTGAGCTGCTGCGCGAGGCGGAGCTCCGCCTCGCGCTCACTCATCCCGCGTGAGGCGAGCCGCTCGAGCATCGTCTTGCGCGGTGCCACGACGACCCAGATACGGTCGCAGACCTTGCGGAGCTCGCCGTCGAGCAGCTTGATCGCCTCGACGACCAGCACCGCGTCCGCCGGCAGCATCGAGCGCGCCTCGAGCACCCGAGCGATCACTCGCGGATGCAGGATCTGCTCGAGGCGCCGCAGCTTCGCCGGATCGCCGAAGACTTCGGCTCCGAGCTTCGAGCGGTCGATCTCCTTGTCCTCGCCCAGGATCGTTGTGCCGAACGTCTGGACGATCGCGCTGTAGCCGACGGTTCCGCGCAGCTGCTCGTCGTGCACGATCGCGTCGGCGTCGAGCACCTTCGCGCCCAGCTCGCGCAGCATCGCCGCGACCGTCGACTTGCCCGCCCCCATCGGCCCCGTGAGCCCCACGACGAACGCCGTCACTCGCTCTTCTCGCTTTCCTTCGCCCACTCGTCATACAGAGTCCGCAGATCGCGTTCGAGGGACGCGTACTCCTCGCCCACCCGACGTGTTTCCATGTAATTCCCGCTCTGGGCGATCTGGCTCACCTTGTCGGAGAGTTGCCGAAGCTGCAGCTCCATCGCACTAATTCGGGCCTCCAGCGCGCGCATCCCATCGACTCTCCGAACTGGCGATGCCCTTTTGTTCGATCGCCCTTGGGCGCCGGGGGTCCTGTCCCCGCTACGGGGTCGCTCGCTCCGCGCACCC
>JALYLL010000058.1 GCA_030774255.1 Chloroflexota bacterium
CGAACGACGTCGACCTCGATGTTGCCTTCGGCGATCGGCAAATCGATTCCGAGACGCGGCACCTGGATGCGATAGCCGTCGGGGATCGGCCCGATCGTCGGGACCGGCGTCGGCGCGACGGTCCCGCCGGCCGACGCCGTCGGGGCGCTTGTCGCACTGACCGATGCGCTCGGTAGAGCGAGGGGCGCGACCGAGCCCGCGCGCGGCAGGCTGCCGCCGGCGATGAGCGCGATCCCGACGGCGAGGAGCAGCACGCCGGCGAGGACGGTGAAAGAACGGGGCATGCGGCTATTCTCGGGTGCAGAACGGATGCCGAGCGAGCGAGCGAGCGTCGCTGACCGGCGAACGCGCGCGGCAGCCAAGCTGCGCGAGCGGGGCTTTGGCGCGCTCCTCGCGTCCCCTGGCGCCGACCTCTTCTACCTCGCGGGTTATCAGCTCTTCTCCAGCGAGCGCCTGACGTGTCTCGTCCTGGACAGCGACGGAAAGGCGACGATCGTGTGCCCCGAGCTAGAGGCCCCGCGCGCCGCGGTCGCAGCGCCAGACATCGCGCGCTCGACGTGGGCAGAGACCGACGACCCATACGCGGTCGTCGCGGCGCTCGTTCGCCCGTCCGGCACCGTCGCGGTGGCCGACCAGATGTGGGCCGCGTTCGTCCTCAAGCTGCAGGCCGCGTTGCCGGATCGCCGGTTTGCTCCAGCCTCGGAGATCACGCGCGAGCTACGAATGCGAAAGGACGCGACCGAGCGCGAGGCGCTCCGACTGGTGTCGGAGTCCGCCGACCGCGCCTATTCGCGAGTGCTCGAGCGGCCCTTCGCCGGTCGGACCGAGCGTGAGATCGGTGCGGACCTGGCTCTGCTCCTTCGCGCGGAAGGCCACGACGAGGTCGGGTTCACGATCGTCGCATCCGGCGCGAACGGAGCGTCGCCCCATCACGAGACCGGCGACCGCCGTATCGCCGAGGGCGATACGGTCGTGCTCGACTTCGGCGGGGCGATGCGCGGGTATCGCTCCGACATCACGCGCACGGTCCACGTGGGCAGGACAGCGGGCCGCGAGGAGCAAAAGGTCCACGACGTCGTGCGGCGATCACAAGAGGCGGGCTATGCGGCCGCTCGAAAGGACGCACCCGCAGAGTCCGTCGACGCGGCGGCACGGCGCGTCATCGATGACGCTGGCTTCGGCAAGTTCTTCATGCATCGCACCGGTCACGGGATCGGCCTCGACGGCCACGAGCATCCGTACCTCGTGCATGGAAATCGCGAACGGCTCGAGCCGGGAATGGCGTTCTCCATCGAACCGGGCATCTATCTCCCCGGCCGCTTCGGCGTGCGCATCGAGGACATCGCGGTGATCGACACCGACGGTTCGGCCCTTCCGTTGAATCGCGCGGACCACGCCTTCGCGACCGTGGGCTGAGGCGTGCGTTTCGCCGTCGCCGTGTTCGGCGCCGGGATCGTGCAAGTCCTTCCGTATCTGCGCCTCGATCAGTGGGTCGGCGTGGGGGCGATCCTGGCGCTCCTCTATATCGAGTTCGCCGCGTTCGGCGCGGGATTCTTTAGTGGCCGCCGCCCCGCGCTCGCGGGCGCGCTCTCAGTCCTCCTCGGCGCCTTCCTCTATGTGGTCGTCGCTGGGTTGACGCAGCCGGGAGGCGATCCCGGGGCGTTCGCGTCTTTCTTCCTGCGCATCCCCATCGCGGTCTTCCCGTTCATCCTTCTCGGCGCGGGCGCCGGGTGGCTCGGCGGTGCGGTTCGCGCGCGCGCGGTACGGAGGGGGCGGTGAGCTGGCCGCGCGTGTTCGCATCGATCGTGGCGAGCGCGATCGGGCTCGCGTTCTGGTGGGCTCTCACGGAGCCGCTTCCGGTCCCGCCGGTGATCCTCCTGGGCGTCGCCGGCGCGATCCTGTTCTGTGCGGGCCTCATCGCTGGGAACGGCGGCGCGATCGCGGCGCCGGTCGCGTTCCTCTTTTCCCTCTTCGTCGGCAGCATCATCTCAACGCAGCTTCATCAGGCCTTTCGTCCACAGACCGCGCCGGTCGACGAGTTCAACGGCCTCATCTCACTCCACTTCCCGGAGGTGCTGGCGCCGCTCGCGATCGCGGTCGTTATCGGTGCACTCGGAGGCTTGGTCGGCGAGCGGATTCTCCCGAGCAAAGAGGCGCGGCGCCGGTAGGGATCAGCGCACGAGCGGTTGCGCGGCCTGCAAGGCCCACTGGTAGATCGAGTTCGGGAGGATCCCAAGCAACACGACGGCGAACGAGGCGATGCCGAGGCTCACGGAAAGCGCACGGCCTGTCACGAGTCGCGGCACCTTCTCCTCGGCGTCGTACATGTACATGTGGACGACGACCCGCAGGTAGTAGAAGGCCGCGAGGACGGCGTTCAGCGCGATGATGACCGCGAGCCATGCCAGCCCCGCGTCGAGCACAGGCTGGATCACGACGAACTTCGCGACGAACCCGATGGTGGGCGGGATCCCGGTGAGCGAGATGAGGAAGATCGCGAACGCGAGCGCGCCGAGCGGCTGCCTCCGTCCGAATCCATTGAGCTCGTCCAGTGACGCGCCGCGCGTGCCCTCGAGGTCGAAATAGAGGAGGCACGCGAAGGCGCCGAGATTCATGAGGCCGTACGCGAAGACGTAGAAGAGCACCGCCGCGGTCGCGCTCGGGCCGGCGCTCGCCGCCGCGACCGCGGCGAGGATGTACCCGGTGTGGGCGATGCTCGAGTACGCGAGCATCCGCTTCGTATTCGTCTGCGCGAGCGCGACGACGTTCCCGCCGGTCATCGTGACCGCCGCGAGGATGGCCAGGACCGCGCTCCAGTCGACGCTGAGCGGACCGAGCGCGCCGATGAGTACGCGCAGGATCGCAGCGAAGGCCGCGGCTTTCGGGGCGACCGACATGAACGCGGTCGCGGGGGTCGCCGCGCCGTCGTACGCATCCGGCGTCCACTGGTGGAACGGAACGATCGCGGCCTTGAAGCCGAGGCCGACCGTGACGAGGGCGAGCGCGACGATGGTCGGCCCGTTCGCGATCCCCTGCGCCGCGAGGATGTTGGCAATCGTGATGAAATCTGTCGCCTTCGTGATGCCATACAGCCAGACGAATCCGTACAGCAGGAGCGCGGAGCTGAAGGCGCCGAGAAGAAAGTATTTGATCGCAGCCTCGTTGGCGAAGCGGTCGGTCCGCTGGATCCCGGCAAGAACATAGATCGGGATGGTCATCGTCTCGAGACCGATGAACAGGGTGATGAGGTCAGAGGACAGTGCGATGGTCATCGCGCCGACCGTCGAGAAGCAGATGATCGCGTAGTACTCGCCCGCCGGGACGCCTCGTCGCGTCAGGTACGCGGGCGAGACGGCGGCGGCGAAGATCGCGAGGATGATGAAGACCGCGCGAAAGAACGAGGTGAACGCGTCGATCGTGACGAAGCCGCGGAAGTACTGGGCGGCCGGCCCGACGGAGAAGACCGAAGCGAGTGCCACGATGAGGCCGGCGATCGTGATGACCGGCAGCGCGAAAGCCGCTCGACGGCGGTCGAGAAGGGCGTCGGCGACGAGCACGATCATCGCGACCGCGGTCACGATGATCTCGGGGTAGACGGCGACGATGTCGGCCGAAGTCATTTGAATGCCTGCTCAATCTCCGGCCTGTCGGCCTGAAGAAACGCCGCAGGCGCGAGGTTTCGCTCCTCGTCGGCAGGGGTGGGGGCCCCTGAGCGCGAAGCGCGCCGCTCGTCGCTCATTTGAATGCAACCACGACGAACGACGGGTCGGTCGCGAGACGGATGAGGCGGTCGACCGATGGCTCGATGTACGCGATGAACGGCTGCGGCACCACTCCGAGGATGACGGTGAGAAGAAGGAGCGGGAGCGCGCACGCGACTTCGAGGCGAGAGAGATCGGGCAATGCCCGATATGCCTCGCGCACCGGCCCGTACATCACGCGTTGGAACATCCAGAGCAGGTAGACCGCGGCGAGGATCACGCCGATCGCCGCGAGCGGTCCCCAGAAGAGTCCCCCGAGCGGCGGCGCGCCTGAGAAGGCGAACGTCCCAAGGAGGACAAGGAACTCGCCGACGAAGCCATTGAGACCGGGCAAACCGAGCGAGGCCAGGACGAACACGCCGAAGAACGTGGTGAACAGCGGCCACATGTTCGCGAGACCGCCGAGGTCCGCGATCATCCGCCGATGCGTCTTCTCGTACTGGATACCGACAAAGAGGAAGAGCGCCCCGGTGACGAAGCCGTGGTTGAGCATCTGCAGCACGGCGCCGACGCCGCCCTGCAGGTTGAGAACGAAGATGCCAAGCGTGACGAAGCCCATATGTGCCACCGATGAATAGGCCACGAGCTTCTTGAGGTCCTTCTGCACCGCGGAGACGATCGCTCCGTAGAGAATCGCGATCACCGAGAGAACGATGAGCACCGGCAGCCATGCCTGGACCCCCAGCGGGAAGAGCGGCAGCCCGAAGCGCAGGAAGCCGTAGCCGCCCGCCTTCAGGAGGACGCCGGCGAGGACGATCGACCCGGCGGTGGGCGCCTCGACGTGCGCGTCGGGCAGCCACGTGTGGAACGGGACCATCGGCATCTTGATCGCGAAAGCCAGCGCGAAGGCGAGGAACACCCAAAACTGGAAGTCGGCCGGAAAACGTCCGCGCAGCTCGATGAGGTCGGGAAGCGAGAGGGTGCGGCTGCCCGAGGCGTCGGCCGACTCGATGTACACGGCGACGATGCCCACGAGCATCAGGAGCGAACCGGCCAGAGTGAAGATCACGAACTTGAGCGTCGCGTAGATCCTCCGCGGTCCGCCCCAGATCCCGATGATCAGGTACATCGGCACGAGCATCAGCTCGAAGAAGATGTAGAAGAGGAAGAGGTCGAGCGCGATGAAGACCCCGACCATTCCGACCTCGAGGAGCAGAAACGCGGTCATGTACTCGACGATCCGCGTCTTGATCGCGCCGCCGCTCGAATACAAAACGGAAATAAAAGTCAGGAGGGTGGTCATCGGCACGAGGAGGACCGAGATGCCGTCCACTCCGACGAGATACCTGATGCCGAGGCTCGGAAGCCAGTCGACGCGCTCCACGAGCTGGAAACCAGCCTCCCCCACGACGAACTGCTTCAGCATCCAGAGCGAGACGACGAGCTCGACGAGCGTCGTGGTGATCGCGACCTGCTTCGCGGCTCGCTCGTCGCGCCGGAAGAGAAAGAGCGGGACCAGTCCGGCCAGCGGGATCACCACAAGCAGCGACAGCACGTTGGTCATCGGCCAAGGATCCCCGTGGCGTAGCCGCCGTAGGCAACGAGCATGAGCAGCAGCCCGGCCACGATCGTGAGCGCGTAGTTGCCGACGATGCCGGTCTGCACGCGGCGGAGGCCCTGTCCGCCCATGGCGAACGCCCAGCCGAGCCGGTTCGCGAGGCCGTCGATGATGTGGATGTCGAACGCCCACGAGGCGCCCGCGAACGCGCGCGCCGCCTCGACGAACCGGTGGTCGTACAGCTCGTCGATGTAGTACTTGTTCACGAGGACCCGATAGACCGGGCCGGCGGCACGCGTGAGGGCCGCGGGGTCCGGCCGGTGACGCACGTACATCGAGAGGCCGACGGCTATCCCGATGAGGCCAGCGACCACGGACACGACGGCCAGAGCAACGATGGTCGCGAGTTCGGGTGCGTGCTCGGCGACGCCCGCGGCGTCGACCACCGGCGCAAGGAAGCTGTGAATGAAGCCCTGCTCCGGCGGGAAGCCGATGACGATGCCCAGGACGGCCGAGCCAGCGGCCAGCGCCATCAACGGAAGCGTCATCACGCGAGGCGACTCGTGCGCATGGTCGTAGAGGTGGTGATCGCGCGGCTCGCCGTAGAAGGTCATCCAGAGCGCGCGCGTCACGTAGAACGCGGTGAGGACCGCCGTGATGATCCCGATCACGTAGAGCACGAGATGGCCGTTCACGAATGCGGCACCGAGTATCTCGTCCTTCGACCAGAAGCCCGCGAGCGGCGGCAGCGCGGCGAGCGCGCCACCGGCGATCAGCATCGTCCAGAACGTCACCGGCATCTTGCGGCGCAGCCCGCCCATCCTGCGCATGTCCTGTTCCCCGCCGAGACCGTGGATCACCGAGCCCGATCCGAGGAAGAGGAGCGCCTTGAAGAAGGCGTGGGTCGCGAGGTGGAACATGGCCGCAACGGGAGCGCCGACCCCGAGCGCGAGGAACATGTAGCCGAGCTGGCTGACGGTCGAGTACGCCATCATGCGCTTGATGTCGAACTGGACGAGCGCGATGGTCGCCGCGAAGATCGCGGTGATCGCTCCCACGACGCCGACGACCTGCAGCGATGGCCCGGCGACCTCGAAGAGCGGCATCGAACGGGCCACAAGGTAGACGCCAGACGTGACCATCGTCGCCGCGTGGATCAGGGCCGAGACGGGCGTCGGTCCCTCCATCGCGTCGGGCAGCCACGAATAAAGCGGCAGCTGCGCCGACTTGCCGGTCGCGCCGAAGAAGAGCGCGATGCAGATGAGCGTGAGCGTGGCCTGGGCCGGCGCACTCTCCTCGAGTCGCTTGAACACATCGACGAAGTTCATCGACCCGAAGACGAGGAAGATCGTAATGATGCCGATCGTGTAGCCCCAGTCCCCGATGCGGTTCATCACAAAGGCCTTCTTCGCCGCGTAGTACGGCTCGGGGCGTTCGAACCAGAAGCCGATGAGCAGATAGCTGCAGAGGCCGACGCCCTCCCAGCCCACGAACATGAGGAGGTAGTTGTCGGCCATCACGAGGATCAACATCGCGAACACGAAGAGCGAGAGCCACGTGAAGAACCGGTAGAAGCCGGCGTCGTGCGCCATATATCCGTTCGAGTAGACGAAGATCAGGAACGAAACGACGGTGACGACGAGGAGCATCACCGACGAGAGCGGGTCGATCAGCGCCGAGACATTGATGGAGAAATCGCCGACCGCGATCCACCGGTAGAGGGCGACGACCGTCTGCGTCTTTCCGCCGAGCA
>JALYLL010000059.1 GCA_030774255.1 Chloroflexota bacterium
CGAAGTTCCAGCCGGAGCTCGAGGCATTCAGCGGTCGCCTCGGCGGTTCGCCTCTCCTCGTGACCAGGATCGGCGAGGACGAGACCGAGCGGCTGGATCTCCCCGACGGGATCGAGCTGTCGCCGGATCCGGTCGCCGAACGCCAGCTATTCGATCTTGTGAACCAGGAGCGCACGCAGCGCGGAGTCGGCGCGCTCGAATGGGACGAGCGGCTCGTCCCAGTCGCACGCTCACATTCCCAAGAGATGTTCACGCTGAAGTACTTCAGTCACGACTCGCCTGTCGCAGGCTCACCCTTTGACAGAATCAAAGGGGCCGGAATTATCTATTCCCGTGCAGGTGAAAACCTGGCGTACGCACGGTCGGTATCCGTCGCCCATCGAGCGTTGATGGACTCTCCGGGACACAGAGAGAACATCCTCAGACCAGAATTCACTCGAATCGGGATCGGCGTGATCAACGCCGGGATATATGGCCGGATGGTGACTCAACTCTTCCTCACGACATGAGCAACCGCCGCCCGCGGCCGCGGGTGGCACGGGGGAGCGGGTTGCGCGTGAGCCGCTAACCGGGCGCGTCAGAGGGGACCGGTTGCGACGCGAAGGGAGCGAGCCGGTAGGCGAGCGCGCGACCCCGACCCCAGGGGCAGGGGCCCCTGACCGCGGAGCGGACAGGACCCGCGCGACCCTATCGACAACTCCCTAATCTCTCGCTGTGAGTGAGAGAAAAGTTGATGCCCTAGAGGTCGAGCCCGGCGCCGGCGTGGTCGCGCCGAGCTCGATCCGCTTCGAAGCTCTGAGCGTCCCAGTGTTTCGCTGGTACTGGATCTTTAGCTGGGTGAGCTCGACGGGCGACGGCATGGAGAACGTGATTCGCAACGTGCTGGTTTATCAGCTGGCCGGGGCGACGGCTCCGTTTTGGCTCGGCATGATGGTCTTCGCGCACTGGGTGCCGTTCACCTTCTTCTCTCTGTACGGCGGCGTGCTCGCCGACCGCTACGACAACCGGAAGGTCCAGATCGTCGCGCAGCTCCTGCTGATGACGGCCGCGATCGCAATCGCGATCGTGACGATCGGCGGCGTCGTGACGACGTGGTGGCTCTTCGGCCTTCTCCTGCTGCACGGCTTCGCGGGCGCGATCGGCGGGCCCGCGCAACAGACGCTGATCCACTCGATGGTCGGGCCGTCGAAGCTCCTTTCGGCGGTAAGCCTCAACTCGACAGCGCGGCAGTTCTCGCAGGTGATCGGTCCGGCGGTCGCGGGTTTCATCGTGGTCGGCTTCGGGCCGGGCTGGGGCTTCCTCATCAACGCGCTCACGTTCGTCCCGCTCCTGCTGTTTCTGGCATTCGTTCGTATCAAGCAGCTCAATGCGCGGTCGACGACTCCTATGGGCGCCGCACTTCGCGACGGCCTGCGCTTTGTACGAGGGCGCCCGTTCATCGCCGCCCTCATCGGGGTCGAGATGCTGGGCGTGATCTTTCTTGGCCACACCTTCAACTCGTTCCTCGTCCTCTTCGCGCACGACGTGTTGCACGTCGATGACCTTGGATACTCGTTCCTCCTCGTCGGGAGCGGCATCGGTGCGGTCGCGGCCGCCTTCTACCTCGCGTACGCGCGCGACCGCCGTCACAGCGGTCGCTTCATCGTTGGCGCGGCGATGGCGGAGATGCTCGCGATCCTGGTCTTCGCCTTCTCGACGAATTACGCGTTGTCGTTCCTCCTCCTGATCGTTGTTGGCGGCGCTGCGGTGCTCACGCAATCGCTCACCAATACGAAGATCCAGCTCTCAGCTCCGAACAACATACGCGGCCGAGTCATGGGCGCCTACACGTTCGGCACGCAGGGCATGCGCGTGCTGAACGGCCCGCTGCTCGGCGGCGCCGCGATCCTTTTCGGCGCGCCGATCGCGGTGGCGGGTGCGGCCGCCGTCGTTTTCGCGGGCCTCGCGGCGATCGTCGCACGGGTTCCCCAGCTGAAGCAGGACCGGTAGACTTCTTTCGATGGCCATTGACGGAAGCGCAACGACGATCGAGGTGACGCCGGAGGCCGCGACAAAGCTCCTGGAGCTGCGCGCGGGCGACCCAAAGCGCGCGTTCCTACGCCTCTACGTCTCTGGCCGGTCATGCTGCTCGTACATGTACGGGCTCGCGTTCGACGAGAACGCGGACGAGACCGATGCGGTGACGCACGCGGCCGGGCTCAGGGTCGCGATCGACGAGCAGAGCCTCCCGTACTGCGACGGCGCGAAGGTCGAATGGGTGGACGGCCCTGAGGGGACCGGATTCATGGTCCGCAACCCCTCGCTGGGCGGCGGCTGCGCCTGCGGCGGCTAGCTAACTCCCGCTAGAGAGGGACTCCCACAGCACTTCGGCGATATGCCGCACCCGCGTCGTCTTGTCGCGCGCGTCCATGGCACCGCGCAAATGCGTGAGGCAACCGGGGTTGTCCGCGATGACGCAGTCCACGCCGGTCGCGTCGATGTTCGAGAGCTTGCGCTCGAGCACGCGGTTCGCGACCTCGGGATACTCGAAGCTGAACGAGCCCCCGAACCCACAACACACCGCCGATTCCGCCATCTCCACGACCTCGACGCCCGCGACCTCGCGGAGCAGCGTCCGCGGGTCCTGATGGATGCCGAGGACGTTCGCGGATTGACAGGCGTCGTGATAGGTCGCGCGCAGTCCGAGGCGCCGCCCACGGAGCGGGCGCTCGCGAAGGACCGACGCGACGAACGGCGTGAATGCGGTCACCCGATCCGCGAGCTTACGCGCGCGCTCCGCCCAGGCAGGATCGTCGGAGAGGATGCGCGCGTAGTCGTCCGTCATCGTGATGGCGCACGACGACGACGGGATCACGATGCGGTCCGCGGTGATGCGCTCGAGCGATTCGATCGCGGCCTTCGCCATGGCGATCGCGGTCGGTCGATCGCCACTGTTCAGTTGAGGCAGCCCGCAGCAGCGACGGCCCTCGACCACGTGCACTTCCGCGCCCATCGACTGAAGGACGCGCGCGGCGGCAAATCCGGCTCCCGGCAGGAAGTGATCGACGATGCACGACGGGAACATCGCGACGCGGAGCGAGGGCGACGCTGGGTTCGTCTGCGTGATCTCGCGTGCGCGGTAGTGCAGCGGGTTGTCGGCGACAGCGGGGAGGCTCTTCTCTTGCGCGAGCGAGCCGAACGGCAGGCGCACGTTCCCGTTGCGTCGCAGAGGGTTCTGGAAGGTCGCGAGCCACCCGGTGAGCCGGTCGATGCGGTCGGGGGTCGACCACTGCCGCATGAAGAGGCGCTTCGCCCAGGACATCCCGGTACGCTCGACCGCTTTCGCGCGGACGTCCGTGATGAGCGAGGCGAGCGGGATGCCGACCGGGCAGACCGTGTCGCACGCGTTGCAGCCCATGCAGAGCGCCTGTTCGTGGGCGACGCTGTCGATCCCGTGA
The DNA here is from genome assembly GCA_030774255.1 of Chloroflexota bacterium. Lineage (GTDB taxonomy): Bacteria > Chloroflexota > Limnocylindria > P2-11E > P2-11E > 3-1-20CM-2-70-9. Next base: position 3,438 of record JALYLL010000059.1, read on the forward strand.
TGCCACGGGGAAACCACGAGACCGATCGGCCCCGTGTAGATGTGGCCGAACACGTGGCCGCCCACTTCCTGGTAGCTGGGGCACACGTTGCTGCACGCGCCGCAACGGATGCATCGCAGCGCATCGCGGGCGAACGGGTCGTCGCGCATCGCCGTCCGGCCGTTGTCGAGGAGAACGAAATGGAGCTCCTTCGGGCCGTGCACGCCGATCTGCGTCTTGAGCTCGATGTCAGCCGACCGCGACGGCCCCGTGATGAACTGCGTGTATGAGGTGATCTTCTGGCCGGTACCGCTGCGCGCCAGGAGCTTTACGATCGCGATCGCGTCGTCGATGGTCGGGACGAGCTTCTCGATGCCGACCACCGCGATATGCACGGCGGGCAACGTCGTGGCGAGGTCGGCGTTGCCTTCGTTCGTGACGAGCATGAGCGTGCCGGTGTCGGCGATGAGGGCATTGCCGCCGGTGATCCCGATGTCGGCATCGATGAAGCTCTGCCGCAGCTCCTTCCGCGCCACCGCGACGAGTGAGGCGATGTCGTCGGCGACGGGATGCCCGACGACCTTGCTGAAGAGCACCGCCACCTCCTCGCGCGTCTTGTGGATCGCCGGTGCGATGAGGTGCGACGGCCGCTCGCCGGCCAGCTGGATGATCCACTCGCCGAGGTCCGTCTCGACCGCGTGGATGCCCTGCGACTCGAGGTGATCGGTGAGCCCGATCTCTTCTGTGGCCATCGACTTCGATTTGACGACCAGCTTCGCCTTCTTCGCGCGGCAGATCGCGGTGACGATGCGCCGCGCTTCCTCGGCGTCAACGGCCCGGTACACCTTGGCGCCGACCGCCTCGGCCTCGCGCGTGAATCGTTCGACGAGCTCCGGCAGGTCGTCGATCGCCTTTGTCTTACGTAGGGTCAGGTCCGTGCGCAGGCCGACCCAGTCGATCTCGCGCATCCGCGCGTCGCGGCGCTCCTTCAGCTCGGGGAGCGCGCGACCAAGTGCGATGCGGAGTCGCTCGGACCCAAGCGCGCGATCGAGACGCCGTTTGAACTCGGTCTTTGATGCGGTCAGTGCGGCCTCAGCCTCCTGGGGCCTCTACCCCATCAGGGGCCCCGCCCCTGGGCAGAACGTAGCGCAGTCGAGCCGCGCGCGCCGCGCAGCGCGAGCCGGACGACCAGCGGCGCGCCGGCGCCCTGGACGAGCAGGGTCACGAGCACGATGCCGAAGCTGATCTCTTGCAGGAGCTCGCGCTGCGGAAAGTCCGCCGGGAGCGACAAGGCGGCCGCGAGGGCGACGGCGCCGCGCAGCCCCGACCAGAAGATGACGTGCGTCCAGCCGCGCGGAACAGCCCGCGCGGGTGTCCACAGGCGGACGGCCGCCGCCGGCGCGTAGACGATGAGCGCTCGCGCGGCGACGACCGCCACCGTCCCGACGACCACCCCGGCTCCCGCACTGAGCAGGGACGGGAGACGGATCGCGAAACCGATCAAGAGAAACACGAGCGAGGTGAGGATGAACGCGACGACGTCCCAGAGATCTTCTATCTCGCGCACCAATGCGTCCGACCCCGCCGTTCGTCGCATGCGGCTGCCGAGCGCGATCCCGGCCACCACCGTGGCGAGGATCCCGGAGAGTCCGACGACGT
>JALYLL010000060.1 GCA_030774255.1 Chloroflexota bacterium
GGATAGCTCGCCTTCATGCGATCGCTCCAGAGACCCGAGGCAGAGACGTAGTCGTGCCCCGAGATCAGCCGATAGAACGCCACGATCGTGCCCGCCGGATCGCCGCTCACGGTCGCGACCGGCGCGATCGTCGGCGCCGCCGTCGGCTCTGGTGTTGGTTCGGCTGTGGGCTCGGGTGGAGCGCTCGGCGATGCTGTGACCGCTGGACTCGCGGTGCTGGCGAGGACCGCGGCCGTCGAAGCCGGAGCCACCGTCGCGATGGCCACCGGAGCCACGGCGCTCGGCCGCCACCCCGCAAAGGTGAGGCTTCCACCGACGAACGCCGCGAGGAGCGCGAGAGCCGCGAGCAGTGCCGCGGGCGATCGCCGTGGCGGCCGCACGACGCGAACGCGGGTTGTAGCGGGAGCTCCCTTCGGACGCGCCGCAAGCAACGGCGCGAGCGACGGCGGTTTGATCGCGAGCAAGGCCGCGCCTAGCGCGGAGACGCGGAGGTCGACCGCGCGGCCGAAGCGAAGCGCCCGATCGCGCGCGGACGCCGCGAGCAGCGTGAGACCGGCGACGAGCGGCGCGAGCGACGGCGCTCCCAACCGAACGACCCGCGCGCGCGTGGGCACGCGCGGCGCGGGCGGCTTGATCGCGAGCAACGCGGCACGGAGGTCAGCGGCACGCCGGACTCTGCGCCCGGGATCGCGTGCGAGCGCTCGCAACACCAGCGCGTTGAGAGCCGGCGCGAGCGCGACGAGTCGCGAAGGCGGCCGCGGGTCCACGCGGAGCCGGCGCGAAACGATCTCGGAGGGCGTCGTGCCACCGGTCGGCTGCGTCCCGGTGAGCATCTCGTACAGGATCACGCCGAGCGAGTAGACGTCCGCGCGCTCGTCGACCACATCTCCGCTCATCTGCTCGGGCGCCAGGTACTGCGGCGTGCCGAGGAGCTCACCGGTCCGGGTGATCGCCGTGGCGGCCGCGAGACGTGCGATCCCGAAGTCGGCGATCTTCGGACGGCCCTCGCCGTCCAACAACACGTTGTCGGGCTTCAGATCCCGGTGCAGCACGCCGCGGACGTGGGCGGCCTCGAGACCGTCCGCGATCGCGGCCACGATCTCCGCCGCGGCGTATTGATCGACGCGGCCAAGAGTGCGCATAAGGTCGCGCAGGGTCCCGCCTCTCACGAGCTCCATGACGATGAAGGGCCCGCCCGCGCTCGCGCCGTAGTCGAGCACGCGGACGATGTTGGGGTGGTCGATGGCGCCTAGGGCCTCGAATTCGCGATGGAACCGCTCGACGAACTCGGGGTCGTTCGCGAAAGCCGGGCGCATGAGCTTCACGGCGACGTCGCGGCCAAGCGTGCGGTCGTGCGCGCGGAAGACATCGGCCATTCCGCCGCCACCGATGCGGTCCGCGAGCTCGTAGCGGCCGCCGATCACACGCACGGCGAGGTCCCGTGCAAGCAGGTTGCCTAGATGCGGATACTTCCGCTGTGGGGGTCGCAACGGCGCAGACCCAGGCGATGGGTAGGCCGGTCGGCACGCTGCCGATCTTCCAGATCTTCCAGCTCTCGATCTACTGGTTCGGCATCAACGCGATCTGGGGCGGGCTCAACAACGTGATCCTCCAGAGGCGTATGGACGACCTCGTCGGAAAGGCCAACGCGGGTACGGGGCTCGCGCTCCTGACGTTGCTCGGCGCGATCGTCGCGATCCTCGTGCAGCCCACGATCGGGACGATCTCGGACTACACGATCACTCGTTGGGGACGCCGCAAGCCGTACATCGTCATCGGCGCCGTCCTCGATGTCGTGTTCCTCGTTGGCATCGCGACGTCGAACACGTACTTATCCGTCATCGTGTTCATCGTCCTGCTCCAGGTCTCATCCAACTTCGCTCAGGGACCCTTCCAGGGATACGTCCCGGACCTCGTGCCCGCGGCGCAGGTGGGTCTCGCGAGCGGACTGATGGGCGTGATGATCGTGCTCGGCCGCATCGGCGGAGTCGCGATCGCATCGATCGGTCTGTTCACGGGGAGCTTCGTCGCCGCGACGATCGGCCTCGGCTTGCTGGAGCTCGCGACCGCGCTCGTCACGGTGATCACCGTGGACGAGGGCCGCGCCGCGCCATCCCGCGAAGGACGGTCGTGGATTGCGGTCGCTACCAGTGCTTGGGGTCTCGACATCCTCAAGGAGCGGAGCTTCGTGTGGCTTCTGGGCTCCCGCCTCTTCGTCCTGATGGCAACCGTGACGCTCACCGATCTCATCTTCTTCTACATGAGCCGATCGATCGGTCTGAGCGATGCGGAGATCGGCATCTGGATCAACGTCGCGACGGCGCTCATCGCGGTGACGACGGCTCTCACGACATTTCCTGCCGCTCGCCTCTCCGACCGTCTCGGCCGGAAGACGCTGGTCTACTTCACGTGTGTGTTGGGCTCGGTCGGGATGCTCGGGGTCGCGCTCGCGCCCAACATCCTCGTCGCGGTGCTGTTCGTGATCCCGGTCGGGATCGCGGCCGGCGCCTTCCTGGCGGTGGACTGGGCCCTGATGACGGACATCGTCCCGAAGGCCACGAGCGGCCGGTATATGGGCATTTCGAACGTCGTCACCGGCGCCGCCGGTCCGATCGCAGTCGCGATCGGCGGGATCGCCATGGACCGCGTCGGCGCATTGGACTTCTCGCTCGGGCCGCGAATCGCGTTCCTCTTCGCGATCGTCTACTACGCGATCGGCGCGCTCCTGCTGCGGCCCGTCGACGAGCGCCGTCGCGAGTAGCAGAGGAGCGCGCCGGAAGCTCTAGGGCTTGACGAGCTCCGCGAGCAGCTCCGCGAACCGGTCGTGGGTCTCGCGGAGGCCGTCTTCCATTCCGCTCGCGACCATCCCGTCGCGCTCCGCTTTCGACGAGAACTTCGATCGCACGGTGAGCAGCGTGCGTCCGTCGCGCTCGGTGAGCGTCGCCGTCTCGACCGAGATGTGGCCGGCCATCGGCTCCCATTCGAAGGTCTGGACGATCCGCTCCGGCGGTACGACCTCGCGGTACTCGCCGCGGAAGGCACTCGTCGTCCCGTCGGGCGCGCCCATGACGAACCGCCACGCGCCTCCTGGCCGAACGTCCATCTTGTCGACCGTCGTCGTCTGGCCCCGCGGTCCCCACCACCGCGCGATGAGGTTGGGATCGGTCATCGTCTTGAACACGAGGTCGCGAGGTGCGTCGAACTCACGCGTGATGAGTATCTCCGTGTCGGACGGCAACGTGACCTTGGTCGTAGCGCTACTTGTCATGGACATCTTTCTTCCCCTTGTCTTTTCGCTTGAGATCGCCAAGAACGTCATCGAGCTGATCGAATCGCTCGTCCCATGTGCGGCGGTACGGCTCGAGCCACGCGTCGAGCTCCTTGAGGGGCTGCGCGCGGAGGCTGTAGATGCGCTGCTGCGCGACGGGACGCGCCTCCACCAGACCCGCGGCGCTCAACACCCGCAGGTGCTTGGAGACCTGCGGCTGATGCAGTCCGAGACGGTCGACGATCTCTCCCACCGACAGCGGCTTGCGGCGGAGCAGACCGACGATCGCGAGCCGGTTCGGTTCTGCCAGAGCGCTGAGGGTCGTTTGCATACGTCTTGTATATCCCTACAGGCATATATCTGTCAAGGCATATTCGCCCCGCGCGAGTAGTGAATCCGCGCGTATCGCAGGGTCCTTGACGCCAGAACACCCGTTCCATATCGTCCGCAGGTCATGCGAACGGCTGTTCGGTTTCCCGCCCGCGTCAGCCTCGAGCAGATCCTCGACACCCTCGCGCGCGACCCTGAGTTCAAGCCGATGGTCACGCGCTGGGAGCGCATCCCGCCGCGGCGCGCGAGCTACGCCGAGTTCCCTGCTTGGCTGGATGGCCGCATCTCGGCGACGCTGCGACGCCGCGGGATCCTCTCCCTCTACTCACACCAGGCCGACGCGCTCGATGCAACGCACGCGGGAAAACATACGGTCGTGGTCACGCCGACCGCGAGCGGCAAGACCCTCTGCTACGACCTGCCGGTCATCGACGCGATCGCGAAGGATCCGACCGCGCGCGCCCTCTACATCTTTCCGACGAAGGCGCTCGCGCAGGACCAGCTCGCGGAGCTCGAGCGCCTCGCGAAGGACGTCGACATCGACCTCAAGACCTACACGTACGACGGCGACACGCCGCCCGCGGTGCGCGCCGCGATCCGCAGCGCCGGCCACGTCGTCATCACGAACCCCGACATGCTCCACACCGGGATCCTCCCCCACCACACCAAGTGGGTGAAGCTCTTCGAGAACCTGCAGTACGTCGTGTTGGACGAGCTGCACTCGTATCGCGGAGTGTTCGGCTCGAACGTCGCGAATGTCCTGCGCCGCCTGCGCCGCATCTGCGCTTTCTACGGATCGCACCCGACCTTCATCTGCACCTCCGCCACGATCGCGAACCCCGAAGAGCTCGCGCGCCGCCACGTCGAGGACGACGTTGTGGTCATCGACAGGAACGGCGCGCCTAGAGGCGAGAAGGTCCTTGCCTTCATAAACCCGCCGGTGGTGAATCAGTCGCTCGGAGTCCGCAAGAGCGCGCTCTTCACCGGGCGCGACATCGCGGCGACGCTCCTCGCGTCCGGCGTGCAAACGATCGCGTTCACCCGGTCGCGCGTTTCCACGGAGCTGCTGCTCACCTACCTCCGCGCGCGCTTTCCGCAGCCGCAGTGGCCACCCGATCTGATCCGCGGTTATCGCGGCGGCTATCTCCCGTCCGAACGGCGCGCGATCGAGAAAGGTTTGCGCGACGGATCCGTGCGCGGCGTTGTATCCACGAATGCGCTCGAGCTCGGCATCGACATCGGCGCGCTGCAGGCGGCGGTGCTCATCGGCTATCCGGGCACGGTGGCGTCGACATGGCAACAGATGGGCCGGGCGGGTCGGCGGGAGGAGCTCTCGGCAGCGTTCCTCGTCGCGACGTCGCTGCCGGTGGATCAGTACGTCGTGCAGCACCCCGACTACGTGCTCCAACGCTCGCCCGAGGCCGGGCTCGTGAATCCGGACAACCTTCACTTGCTCGTCCAGCACCTCAAATGCGGCGCCTTCGAGATCCCCTTCGAGCGGAAGGAGCGCTTCGGCACCGAGGACACGCCAGGGGTGCTCTCCTACCTCGACGAGCAGGGGATCCTGCACGAAGCGGGCGGCCGCTATCACTGGTCTGCCCAATCGTTCCCGGCGGAAGGTATGTCTCTGCGGACGGCCACCTCGGACAACGTCGTGGTCGTCGACCAGAGCGACGGACGGCAGCGGGTGATCGGCGAGATCGATCGCTTCGGTGCGCCGCTGACGTTGCACGAGCAGGCGATCTATCTCCACGAGGGACGTCAGCTCCAGGTCGAGAAGCTCGACTGGGAGAACGCCAAGGCCTACGTCCGCGAGGTGAAGGTCGACTACTACACGCAGGCCGGCGAGTCCGTGCGGATCCGCGTGCTCGACGAGTTCGCGCAGCAGAGCTCTGCGCGGTTCGGGCGGGCGCACGGTGAGGTCCTCGTCTCGATGATCGCCACGATCTACAAAAAGCTGACGATGTACACGCACGAGAACATCGGCTGGGGAAAGATCCACATCCCGGAGCAGGAGCTCCAGACCACGTCCTTCTGGCTCTCGCTCTCGGAGCGCGCGACCGCGGGATGGCCCAAGGAACGCGTCGAGATCGCGCTCGCCGGTCTCGGCAACCTCTTGCACGGACTCGCGCCGCTCCTGCTCATGTGCGCCCCGCACGACCTCGGTCTCGCCGTTGAGGTGCGCTCGCCGCACACCGAGCTGCCGACGATCTATCTGTTCGACATGACCCCCGGAGGAGTCGGCTTCAGCGAGCGACTCTTCAAGTCGACAGACGTGCTGCTCGAGCGCGCCCGAGAGCACCTCGACTCCTGTGGTTGCGGAACCGGCTGCCCGTCCTGCGTCGGCCCGGCCTACGCCCTTGGCGACCAGGTGCGCGAAGCCGTCGCGGATCTCCTATCCCTCCGCCGATGAACGACCTCCG
>JALYLL010000061.1 GCA_030774255.1 Chloroflexota bacterium
CCGTCCTCGGCCGACGTCGCGAGGCCGATGAACTCGGTGAGGAGGCGGCTCTTGCCGATGCCGGGTTCGCCCGCGATCAGCACCACCTCGGTCCGGCCGACGCGCGCGGACTGGAACGCGAGATCGAGGCGCGAGAGCTCCATCCATCGACCAACGAGCGGGGCCTGGATGTCGATGGAGGTTCTCGGTGTCGTTCGCTCACCCGTGAGGGCGTAGGCGAGGATCGGCCGCTCCTTGCCTTTCATTTCGATCGGACCGACCTCGCGGAAGCTGAACTCCCGGTTGGTCAGACGGAAGGTCGCCTGTGTCACGTAGATCTCGCCGGGCGCGGCGGCCTGCTGCAGCCGTGCGGCGATGTTCACCGTGTCTCCCATGACGCCGTACTCGGCGGGCGCGCGGACCGCCCCGGCCACGACCATTCCGCTGTGGATGCCGACTCGCAGCCCGAGCTCGATCCCGAGCTGCGCCTTGACCCGGGCGGAGTGCTCGGCGAAGAGCCTTAGCATCCCGATCGCGCAGCGGAGCGCCCGCTGAGGGTCGTCTTCGTGAGCGATCGGCGCTCCGAAGATCACGAAGATGGCGTCGCCGATGAACTTCTCGATCGTGCCGTCGTACCGAAGCGCCTCCTCGGCGAGGTCTTCGAAGATCCCCGAGACGAGCATCTGCAGCTCCTCCGGGTCGAGATCCTCCGCGAGCGAGGTGAATCCGACGAAGTCGGCGAACAGCACCGTCACGAGACGGCGCTCCTGATGCGGGGTCGAATTCAGCGCTTCTGAGACCAGGTTCGGTACTCCCTCACAGAACGAGCTTCCAGCGTAAGTCCGCCGACAAAAAAGACGGGAGCCCTTTCGGGCTCCCGTCTCGTGAAGCTCTTGGTCCGGGCTATGGGCTCGGAACCACCGGAGGCCGTCGTAGCAGGACGACGCCCGTCGCGAGGATCACGATCCCAAGCGCAACGAGGGGTAGTTGCCCCGTGTCAGTACTGGTCGATGGGAGGTTCTCGACCCCGGCGACCACTCCCGCCTGTGGCGCGGACTGGACCCCGGCCACGACCCCTGTCGAGGCCGATCCACTTGCCGCACCCGAGGTCGTCGTCGTTGTCGTGGTTGTCGTGCCCGACGTAGCTCCGCCGGTCGTGGTGGTGCCGCCGGTGTTGCCGCTACCGCCGGTGTTTCCGGTGCCGCCGGTTCAGCCAGTCGCGCCCGTAGCACCCGACGTCCCGCCGCATTCGACCCAGAAGACCTTTTGCTTGTCGCCTCCTGGTGTCGCCTCGTTCATCTGCTTTGCGTACGCCTTGTAGTGCCCCTTCGCGAGCTGGATGTCGGCGGTCCGCCACTCACCGGTGTTACCCGCGGACCAGGCGCCGCGCCAGACCTCGCTTCGGTTGCCCGTGGGCGGCCATGATTCGATCCAGGCCTCTCCTGTTGAGTTGTTGTCGAACTTGAAACCGTGAATGTGGAAGAGGCACACGTGTGGGTCGTTCGCCATCGCGGGCTCACGCTCTCCCGGAGATTCATGAATCTTGATCGTTCCGTTGTTCCCGGGGGAGTTCGGATCAGCCGATGCCGGAGTGGCCCCCGCTGACGCGAGGATGAGACAGACGACATGTGCGCGCGCTCCGCGCCTGTTCCCCTGTCAGGCGATAAAGCAGAGACCTTTCCAGACACGTAACGGTTTGTTCCCTAACGCCGGGCGACTGCATCACGGCGCGCGAACAAATCGGCGCAAACCGCGTGAGGGCGACGGAGTCGGGTCTAGCGGGTCGGCACAGCGACGCGCGATGACCAGTCGGCGATGCGAGAGACGGCCTTGTCGAGATTCGCGAGCGAGTTCGCGTATGACAGCCGGAGATACCCCTCCCCAGCCGCTCCGAAGCAGGTTCCAGCCAGCGCCGCCACGCCAGCCTCGTTCAGGAGGCGGTCGGCCACTTCGGCGCTCGACCGCAGTCCCAGGCTGCGAACGTTCGGGAAGACGTAGAAGGCACCCTGGGGTGCCCGGCAGGTGATCCCGGGCACCGCGTTCAGCCCCTTGACGACCGCATCGCGGCGGCGGCGGAACTCGGCGATCATCCGATCCACCTCGGGGGGACGCGATGACAGCGCGGCGGTGCCCGCGCGCTGGACGAATGTCGCGGTGCAGGAGACCGAGTTTGTGACGAGTTTCGTGACCGGCTCGACGAGCGTGCGGGGAAAGACTCCATAGCCGAGACGCCATCCGGTCATCGCAAACGTCTTGCTGAACCCGTCGAGCAGGATCGTGCGCTCGGCCATCCCTTCCTCGGCGGCGATCGAGTGGTGCTCGCCGTCGTATACGAGCTCCGCATAGATCTCGTCGGTAAGAACCCAGAGGTCGCGCTCGCGCGCGATGGCCGCGATGTCGCGGATCGCCTGACGCGAGAGCACTCCGCCCGTCGGGTTGTTCGGGCTGTTCAGGACGAGCACCTTGGTACGCGGATTCACGAGCTTGCGGAGCTCGTCGATGTCAGGCTGAAAGCCATTCTCCTCGCGGAGCGCGAGGGGTACGCCGCGCGCGCCGGCGAAATCGATCATCGATGAGTAGATGGGGAAGCCGGGGTCGGGATAGATCGCCTCGTCGCCTTCGTCGAGGAGGGCGAGCAGCGCATAGAACATGATCGGCTTGGCACCCGGAGTGACGATCACCTGCCCGGGATCGACGCGTAGTCCACGCCGCTCTTGCAGATACAACGCGATCGCTTCGCGGAGCTCGATCACCCCAGCCGACTGCGTGTAGTGGGTCTCTCCGCGCTCCAGTGCCGCGACGCCGGCCGCGACGATCGACGGTGGCGTGTCGAAGTCCGGTTCGCCGATCTCCAGATGGACGATGTCGCGACCCTTCGCCTCGAGCGCCCGCGCCTTCGCGAGGACCTCGAACGCGGTCTCCGTCCCGAGTCGCGCCATTCGTGTTGCGAGCGGTCGCATGGAAGCCTGATGAGTCTAGGGCGGAAGCTTTCCTTCCACGCACGCGCAACCCTCGGGTCCGACCACGGCGGAATGCCGCGTCCGTGGAGGCAGCACGAGCCGGTCGCCGGGTCTCATCGCGACCCGTCCGCCGTTTCCAAAGACGAAATCGATCGAGCCCCGCGTGCAGTAGAGAAGCTTCGTGTAGGCGTGCTCGTGCTCGCCGTAGGTGTCCCCTGGCGCGTTCGACCATCCGTACACGTCGCGAGCTTCGCGCCGGATGCCGGCCTCGATGGAGCTCGGATCGGGTGCCGCGGGTCCGCTATGTCGGCGGTGCTCGATCTCCACTGATGCCATCATGCGACCGTGCGCGTCGGCGTCGTGTACCCGCATCAAGAGATCGGCGACGACCCAGCGCGCATCGCCGCGTTCGCGCAGGCCGCCGAGGATCTCGGATACGCCCACATCGTCGCGTACGACCACGTCGTCGGTGCTGACCCGGCGAACCGTCCGGCGTGGTGGAAGGGCGCGTACACGCATCGTGACGCGTTCCACGAGCCGTTCGTCCTTTTCGGTTACCTCGCCGCGATCACGAAGAAGATCGAATTCGCATTCGGCATCGTGATCCTGCCGCAGCGCCAGACCGCGCTCGTCGCCAAGCAGGCCGCCACGCTCGACGTCCTATCTGGTGGGCGACTGCGGTTCGGTGCCGGCATCGGCTGGAATCACGTCGAGTACGAAGCGCTCGGGATGAACTGGCGCGACCGCGCGAAGCGGATCGAGGAGCAGATCGAGGTGCTCCGCCTCCTGTGGACACAGGAGCTCGTCGATTACACCGGTCGCTGGCATCGCATCGACCGAGCGGGCATCAAACCGCTGCCGATCCAGCGCCCCATTCCCATATGGATGGGAGCGGATCAGGAGGTGGCCGTCAAGCGCGTCGCGCGGCTCGCCGACGGCTGGTTCTCACACCTGGCGCCGAACGATGAAGGTCGCGCCGCCCTGGAGCGGTTCCGCGGCTATGTGCGCGAGGCGGGCCGCGATCCGGTACAGGTCGGCGTGGAGGGCCGCGTCGCAGCGACCGGATCTCCCGATCGGTGGTCGCGCGATGCGGAGGTATTCCGCGACATGGGGATGACCCATCTCGAGCTGCGGACCGCCGGATCGAAGCTGCCCGATCTCGACGCGCACGTCAATGCATTGAGGCGGTTCCGAGAATCGGCCCCGGTCTTCTAACGGCCACCGCTCCGAGGGATCCAGGCGTCCGCGCTGATGACGCCGTCGAGCAGCACGACGAAGGCGCTCTCCGCGGGACTGAGCCCGCGCGTGAGGTCGATGCGCACGATGCGCGACCCGCCGAAGCCGATGGCGAAGCGGCGATCGGTGCTGACGACAGCGCGGCGGAGGAGGCTCGATGGGGCGAGACTCGTCGAGCGTGGGCCGACGATGAACTGGGTCTGATCGGCTCCGCTGTGCATGAGGTAGCGCCCGTCGGGCCAGATGCCGTCGAGCCGAAGGCTGCCGAGTACCTCGATCCGTCCTTCCCGTCGGGCATCCCCACCGTCGGGGCGGACGCTCCAGACGCTCGGGTTCGTCACGAAGATGCCGCTCGCGGTAATGATCGGACCGACCGACCCCGCGAGGAAAAAGACCCGAGTCCCGTCGAAGAAGGGTGAGGCTGCGGCCATATCGACGAGCCTCCGGAGCGGCTGTCCCGGCTCGCGAAGCGCGCCGAGGATCCCCGTGTCCGACTCGATGAGCACCTCGTCCTCGCTCAGCCAATCGCCGAAGAACGCGTTCCCGAATACGCCCGCGGCCACGAGCTCGCGGCGATCGAGTGAACCCATCCAGAGGTCGGTCTTCCCATCGGTGGATCGTTGGAGCGTCGCGGCGACTCGCCTGCCCGACGGAGACCAGCGCTGATCGATCACGCGGAATCCGGAGTTGCGTACCTGGGCCGGGACCGGGATGTCCGTGCGCGTGCCGTCGACTTTGATCACGCCGATCCCCAGATCGGTCACGTACGCGACCGCGCTTCCGTCGGCGGTCCAGCGCGTACCGAAGGGCCGCGAGGTGTTCGCCGCGAGCGTCGTGAGCGGTCGCGCCCGCGTGCCGTCCAGGTTGGACGCCCAGAGGACGAACGCGCCGGAAGGGCTCTGCCGCCAGTAGGCGAGCCGGCCGGCCGGGGAGAGGGGCTGCGGCGCGCCCGCCCCGACGCTGGACGCCAACGCCGAGTCGTCGGCGTCGACGGTCGCGTAGACCAGCGCGATGGAGCCCACCGCGATCACCGAGGCGGCCGCGACGTACGGCAAGAGCGCCCTTAGGTGCCGCACGTCCTCAATAATCGCTGAGTGCCGGATCCGCTCGCGGCCGCGAAGACCTTCATGGCGGCGCTCGAGGCTAACGACGCTGAGAAGGCGGCTTCGGTCTGCGCCGAGGACATCGCCATCGAACTACCCGGCGGCGACCGTCAGCTCGAGGGCCGCGAAGGCGCCAAACAGCTCATCCGAATGGCCCC
>JALYLL010000062.1 GCA_030774255.1 Chloroflexota bacterium
CGACCTTCGCGCGGTAGTCGCGGTTCATCAGGCCGTAGGTCGGCGCGTACGCGTAGAGCCCATACAGGATCGCGTGAAATCGCACGTTCTCCTCCGCGGTGAGGTTCTGGTCGAGGCTCGGCCGCTGGAAGATGATCCCGACCTTCCGACGCACGGCGCTCGCCTCGCGAACGATGTCGCTCCCGTCGATCGTCGCACCGCCGCTCGTGGGGGAGAGCGTCGTGGTCAGGATCGAGATCGTCGTCGTCTTCCCCGCCCCGTTCGGCCCCAGCAGTACGAAGAACTCGCCGGCTTTCACCTGGAAAGAGATGCCGTCGACGGCGTTCGTCTCGGCCTTCTTGTAGCGCTTCACGAGATCTTCGACGCGGATCACGCTCTGAGCATATGAGCGAGCTCCGGGTTGGGACATCGGGCTGGCAGTACAAGCACTGGGCAGTACAAGCACTGGAAGGGACGCTTCTATCCGAAGGAGCTCCCAACGGCGAAGTGGCTCGAGCGCTCTCGTTCCTGCGGCGGCGGAACATCGCGCTGGTCATCGGCGACACGCCGCGATGGCCCACGCACATCGCGGTCACGAGCGACCTTGTCTATCTGCGTTTTCACGGGCCCGAGCGTCTGTATGCATCGGAGTACTCCGACGAGGCCCTACGCGTATGGGCCGACCGCATCCTGGGATGGCGTGGAGAGGGACGCGACGTTTTCGCCTACTTCAACAACGACGAGATGGGCTACGCGCCGAAGAACGCGCTCCACTTACGGGAGCTCGCTTCGGACTAACTAAACGAGCGACGAGCGATTCACTCGCGAGGAGCGAGTCGATCAGCCTTGAGCCCGTGGCGAGTGATGGAGGCGCAGCCGACAGGACGAGCTGCTTAATGAAGATGTCCAATCTCTTTCGTGTGACGGCGGCGGCAACGCGCGACGCCCGGCGGGCTGAGGCGCTCATGGCCGATACCAGGTCGCGCAGGGCGCTTCGCATCGATCGCGAAAGCACTCTCTTGGCCTTCGAGCTGCGGGCTGGTGCCATCGGTGATGAGTCGGGCGAGCGCGAAACTCGGATCGTGCGACGTGACCGCGGGGTTCAAGCAACGCGGCGGAACGCCGCCCTTACCTAACGGCTCGCGGCCCGCCTTCGCGGACGTCGCTCTCGGATCGGCTCCTCGTCGAGCTCCTCCCACTCGCGCGCGCCGTAGAGGTTCGCGGCAACGGCGGCGTCGACGAACGCGACGATGAGACCGGCGATCGCGAGGAGGAACGGGGCGGTGCTCGCCGCGGCAGCGCCGACGTCGAAGCCTCGAAGAAAGGCCGACGCGCCGTAGAGCAGGAAGGCGACGAGCCCGGCGACGAGGTCGAGCCTTGCGATCGAGCGGTCGTCCGCCGGCACGTCGATGTACTCCGCGAGCGCCGCCAGAATCGCGATCCCGAGGACGACGGTCACCAAATGAGCGAGCCAATCGGACACGACCACGTAGCCGTTGGTGTCGCTCTGGCCCCACGCGAACCAGGCCATGAAGTCAGTGAGCGTGAGCGAGAGACCGATGCCGACGGCGATGTAGGCGACGGCCGCGCGCGGCGAGAAGCCGAAACGGCGGCCCTGGAGGAACTCTTTCACCGGCCGGCCAATGCTAGCGGCGCGGAGGACCCTCCGGCTTGGCGGTCACTCAGCAGCCCGGCTCCCCGTCGTGTCCGCAACACCCTTGGCCGAGCGCCGCGCGCCGCGCGAAATTTCGCGCGGTGACGACCAGCCGCTGCGGAAGCGGAATCTTGCTCGCACGGAAGTTCGCGAGGAAAGCGGCGACGGAGCCGCGTCGCGAGTCATGCACGTTCGTACTATCGCAAGGTGAGCGACGAGCCGCAGTCGAAGCCTTCCCCGCCCCTCTCCCTCGAGCAGCTCGCGCAGCTTCTCCCGGGAACCGGCGAGATCATGGCGTCGGTCGGCAACGCGTGGTGGAAGTGCGCGTATGCCGCCCGCGGGGGCAACTGGGAGCTTGCCGCCTACTTCGCTCGGCGCGTACGCGGACTGCAGCGCAAGCTCGCGCAGATCCGTCCGAAGTACGCCGAGGATCTACTCGCGTTCGAGACGGAGCAGGTCACGCCTCTGCTCACCGCGCTCGGCGCGCACGACGGGCCGTCGTTCGAACGGATCTACGCGACCGCGACCGCCAAGGCGAACGAGCTCCACGTGAAATGGGCGAAGCCCTACATCCGCTGGGTCCTACCGGACGAGCCGCCGAAGGACCTCGACCTGGAGCTCGACCGCTAGCAGGGGTGGGGCCCCTGATCGGGCAGGCACCCGAGTCAGGGGTGCGCGTCGAACCAGTCGGCGATGCGGCGCGCGTGCTCGACGCGGTGCTTCGGTTTCCCGCCGCGCGTCAGATCGTGGTTGTCCTCGGGGAAGCGTACGAAGACGGCTTCCTTACCGAGCACCTTCAGCGCGGTAAAGAGCTGCTCGGCCTGCTCGATCGGGCAGCGCAGGTCTCGCTCGGCGTGAAGGATCAGGAGCGGCGTCTTCATGTTTGTGACATATGAGAGCGGCGACCGAAAAATGAGCTTTTCGGCGTCGCGCCACGGAGTGGCGTCGCCCATCTCATGCTCCCAGAAATGCCAGCCGATGTCGCTCGTCCCGAAGGCGGAGATGTTGTTCGAGATGCTGCGCTGCGTGGCCGCGGCGCGGAAGCGATCGTTGTGGCCCACGATCCAGTTCGTCATGAAGCCCCCGTAGCTTCCGCCGGTCACGTACAGGCGCTTCGGGTCGACCCAGCCGAGCGAAAGCGCGTGATCGACGCCGCCCATGAGGTCTTCGTAGTCCTTCCCGCCCCAATCGCCGACGCACGCTTCGACGAACTTCTGGCCGTACGCGTGGCTCCCGCGCGGGTTTGTGAACAGCACCGCGTATCCCCGCCCGACAAGAACCTGGAACTCGTGAAAGAAGGAGTGCCCGTACGCCGTATGCGGGCCGCCGTGGATCTCCAAAACGAGCGGCCACTTCTTCGCGGCATCGAAAGCGAGTGGCTTCATGAGCCAGCCCTCGATGGTCCAGCCGTCGGCACCGGTGAACTCGACGCGTTCCGGCGCGGCGATGTACTTCGACGCCAGAAGCTCGTCGTTCAAGCAGCTCGCCTTGCGCATCGCTCCGCCGACCTCACCGACGACGAGATTCCCGGGGTCGACCGCCGTCGCGAGGATCGCGGCGAAGCGACGCCGCGAGTCGTCGAGCGACCACGACACGACCTGATGGCTCCCCACGGTCTCGGCTCGCACATCGCTACCGCGCGCGGCGCAGGAGTATGCGTTGGCCGTGCCCTGGTCCGAACCGAGGAAGAGGATGCGACCGTCGCGAGTCCACGCCGGCGGGAGCGTCTGCGCGTGAGCGCGCATGTCGCTGATCACCGACGAGCCGACGGAGCGGTCCCAATCCTCGAGCAGGTCCTTGCCTGGTCCGCCCGCTTTCGGAAACGCCCAGATGTGGATGTTGCGAGCCGAGGATCCGATCGCGCGGTCGGTGCCGTACGCCGTGATGGTCGCGCCGTCAGGCGACCAGGAGGGATTTCCGTAGCTGCCCTCGCCATCGGTGATGCGGCGCGCCTCGCCCCCGAGGGTGACGACGTGGATGTCCGCCACGGTGTTGAGGTCGCGCTTCTCGGTTCGGTTGGAGACGAACGCGATCTCTCGCCCGTCCGGGGAGAAACCGGGCTGACCATCGTCCCAATCGCCGTCGGTTAGTCGCCGCGGCGCAGAACCGTCCGCGCCGACGACCCAGATGTGCTTGTGGCGGTCGTCCTGAAGTCCGCCCTCGTCCGACTTGTATCGCGCGCGCGAGTACACGCGGACGCGGTCTTCCTCGTCGGAGTCCTTCGGATCGCGAACGACGAACGCGAGCGACCGCCCGTCCGGCGACCACGCCAGATCCGCGCAGTCGTCGTCGAACCACGTGAGCTGCCGCGCCTCGCCGCCCGCGAGGTCCAGGATGAAGATGTTCCGCGGCGGCCGCTTGCGGCCCTTCGGGATATCGCCGCGATCCGACGTGAACGCGATTCGCTCGCCATCGGGCGACCACTGCGGCGATGAGTCACCGGATGTGCCGGCTGTGATCTGGACAGCTGGCTTCGTGCCGTCCGACGACAGCAACCAGATCGCGCTCAGGTAGCCGTCGCGCTTCGGGTTCGCCGTCTTGATCGAGTAAGCGATGCGCGCACCGTCGGGCGAGATCTGCGCATCCGTAAGGAAGCGGAACTCGTACAAGTCGTCAGGTGAAAGGGGAAGGAGCGACGAAGACAACGCGGCGTATCGTGCCATACATGGGCCGGTTCGACCGGCGCGCACGCACAGGGATGCTCGTCGGAGCGCTGGCGATGTTCTTCGCCCTCGACGTCGCGTTCCTTCTCAGCATGGCTGGAATGCCGTTCGTCGCCGACAGCCTCGGCCAGGCGATCATCGACGTGCTGCCGGGATTCATCTCAATCCCGCTCATCGAAGCGCTCCATCAGTGGGCGAAGATCCTCCTCATCGTGGGCGTCATCGCGCTCTTTCTCATCGACGGCGCCGCGACAGGTCTGCTCGCGGCGTCGCGGCGGCGTACCGCAGCGGTGTTGGGCGTCGGCCTTCTTCCGTGGGTCGCCGCGTTCGTGCTCGCGCGCCTGTTCTCGCCACTGCGGATCGAGCTCGTCACAAGTCTCATCGACGCCGCCGCCGGTGCCGCAGTCTTTCTCGCAGCCCTCGCGTTCATCCTCCCGAGCGCTCTCGACCGATCCGAGGCGACGGAACCCGCATCGCCCGGGCGCCGCCGCGCGCTGCTCGGCACGGCGGCGATCGCCGCGGCGATCGCGGTCATTTCGCTCCCGCTCTCGCGGATCGCCGCGGTCGGCTCGGGCGGGCTTGGCGACGTCGCCACAGCCGCGCGACGTTTGCGGACACGCGCCAATATCGCGCCGGCTGATCCCGCGGTCGATGTGCTCCCGGGGATCACGCCGCGGATCACCACGAACGAAGACCACTACGTTGTGGACACGACGCTCGTGAAGCCGCGGGTCCTCATCGACGAGTGGCGGCTCGACATCAAAGGACTGGTCCAATCCCCGTTCTCGCTCACGTACGACCAGCTGCTGGATCTCGAGGCCGTCGAGCAGGTGCACACGCTCGAATGCATCTCGAACTACGTCGGCGGTGACCTCATCTCGACCGCGCTCTGGACGGGCGTGCCGCTCCCCGACCTGCTCGATCGAGCGCAGCTGAAGGCTGGCGCGTACGACGTCGTCTTCACCTCCGTCGACGGCTACACCGACTCGATCCCGATCGCGAAGGCGATGGAGGACCGAACGCTCGTCGCGTACCTCATGAATGGGAAGACGGTCCCGCAGGATCATGGGTATCCCGCGCGGATGCTCGTACCGAACATCTATGGCATGAAAAACGTGAAATGGATCCGCACCATCGAAGTCGTGAGCTACGACTTCATCGGTTACTGGCAGCAGCAGGGCTGGTCGGACGGTGCGCCCATCAACACGAACGCGCGGATCGACCTCCCGAGCCGGAACATCCGCTGGACCGGCGGCGCGATCACAGTCGCGGGCATCGCATTCGCGGGCGCGCGCGGCATTTCGAAGGTCGAGCTCTCGAGCGACGGCGCGAAGTCGTGGGGCCTTGCGACGCTCGAATCACCGATGGGTCCCCTTACCTGGGTGCGCTGGACCTACCCCTGGACGCCGAGCGGCGCCGGGCCGGCGAAGCTCATCGTCCGGGCGACCGATGGAACCGGGAACACGGAGACCCCGGTCGGACGCCCACCGTATCCGGACGGCGCGACGGGATACGACTCACTCGACGTGACGATCCAGCGGGGGTAGCTGCGCGATCTATCCGCGACGATCCCTCTCCGTTATCTCGGTTCGTGCACTGCGGAGCGGTCCGATCGTTCGCGGCCGAGGGAACTTGGTGATCAACCCTGTCGCAGTGACTTGGAAGAGAGCTTCGGGCTCGGCGAGGCCGTGCAGCGAATAGCGCCCGAGACTCCGAAACGCGACTCCCTCGGTCAGGCGCTTGGTGAACGAATCATGCGCCGCCGACGAGAGAAGGATCTGCCCGCCGTGGCTCGCGTAGCAGACGCGCGCGGCGATATTCACGGCGATCCCGACATAACCGGTGTCCGTGAGCGTGGGCCGGCCGGTGTGCATCCCAATCCGGACGCGCACGTCGGACTTCTGGGGCCAGGTCTTCTCGCGGAGCGCCCGCTGGATCGTGAGGGCCGCCTCGAGCGCGTGGGTCGAACGTCGGAAGACCGCGAAGAACTCGTCGGCTCGCGCGTCGACCT
>JALYLL010000063.1 GCA_030774255.1 Chloroflexota bacterium
ACAGGTCGACGAACCCGTTGTGCTGGTACACGCTGACCTTTCCGTTCTCGACCTCGTCGTCGCTGTCCTCGTCGGCGCCCTTCTCCGCGAGCTTGCGGATCTGGTCGACCTTGTAGTCCTGGTTCCGGTCGCCGAAGAACTTGAGCGCCTCGGGCACGCCCATGTCGCGATGCTCGAAAGGCGCGTCCTGCTTCACGACCTCCCGCATCTTCGCTTCGATCTTCCCGAGGTCGTCGGGCGTCAGCGGTTGTGGGAGGTCGAAGTCGTAGTAGAAGCCGTCCTTCACCGGCGGCCCGAACCCGAACTTCGCGCCTGGAAAGAGCTCGAGTACTGCGCCAGCCATTACATGCGCGGTCGAGTGCCGCAGCGCGTAGAGCTTCTCGTCGCCGTGATCCGCTTTGCGCTCGGTTTTCGCCATCGCCGCGACTCCCAAACAAAAATCACCTCCGTCCTGGGACGAGAGGTGATCTCGCGGTTCCACCCAGCTTCGCAGGTCTTCTGACCGGCGCGCTTCGTTCACGGCTATACGGGGCCTACCCCAATCGCTCGGCGGTGGTCGCTCGCGGGGCCGCTCCACCGGGCTCACACCATCCCCGGCTCGCTTGCAGCGCTACCCGCGCTCGGTATCCGCGTCGTCGCGCGGAACGAGCATACCGCGACCCGCTATCCAGAAGCGCTCGCCGGTGCGTTGGCACGATCCGCGACGCGCCAAACGAACATCAATGGGACGGCGGTCAGGGCGAAAATCGCGGACGAAAGGCCGATCGCGGCCGGCGCGCCGAACCGGTCGGCGAAGGCAAGCATCAGCGGCATGGCGATCGCAAGCCCGAGCTCGAAGAGCAGCGCACCGAGCGACAGGATCGTCGCGCGCTGCCGGCTGGGAATCAGATCGTTGAGCCGCGCTGACAGCAGGGGCGTGAGAAGCGCCGGAACGAGGGCCACGGCGAGCATGAGCGCGAGCGACGGAATCGACGGAATGGCAGCCAGGATGGCCGTTGCCGCGATGAAGACGACGAGCGCCACGGCGACGACGCTCGCGAGCTCGAAGTGGTCCGCTGTTCTATGAGCCAGCCATGAGGCAACGACAGTGCTCAACTGGACGCCGATCACGACGATGCCGAGCGCGGCAAGCGGCAGCCCGACGCCGACGGAGTACGGCTGCAGCAACACGTAGTAGACGACGAGTGGCACGGTGGCGATCGTCGCGCTAAGGAGAACCAGCGCACGCACGACCGGCCGTCGTGCTGCGATGCGCACCGCGGTCTTGAGGTTCCTCCAATAGCCCAGGTACTCCTCCCCCTCCGTCGCGCGCGGGGGCTCGTGGATCGTCAGAACGAGGGCCGTCGCAGCGAAAGCGAGGACACCGCAGATCGCGAAGCAGAGATTGATGTCGATCGTGGCGATCGCCGCACCGACCAGAGACGCGATGCCCTGGGAGGCCTGGTTGATCGCGGCGTAGCGGCCGGACTGCTTGGCCGCCTGCGCGGCGCGTCCGTCAGCCTTGAGGCTGTCGTAGAGGAGAGCCGAGTCCGCGCCACTGGTGAACGCGGTCGATGAATTCCACAGGGCGTACCCGAGAAGGAACGCGGGTGAGAGTGCCTCTGCAAGGATGAGGAACATCGCGAGCCCGTAGAGCGACGCGCCTACGGCGATGGACGCCTTGCGACCCCACCGGTCGGCGATTGCGCCGGTCGGTACCTCGAGAAGAGCCGTGATGGTCCAGGCGACGCCTTCGAGCAGGCCGACCTCTGTGAGGCTCAAGCCTTTTCGTTGGAGGAAGACGACCCAGATCGGGACCCACAGGATGAACATGAGCAACGCTTGCACGGCGAAGAGGCGCCAGATGTTGCCGCGATACGCAGGAACCTCGGCCACCACGGCCTGCATCGGCCAGGAGGCTATGTGACTGCGGCGGGTCCTGTCTCGGTGTCGGGGTCGCGCGCTCGCCTACCGGTCCGCTCCATCGAGATGTCCACCCAGGCTTAGCGACGCGGCCGGATTAACGGCTCGCGCGCAACCCGCTCCCCCGTGCCACCCGCCGCAGCGAGCCGCGCCGCGACGTCTGGCTAGAGAACGGCTTCGAGCGTCTCCCAGACCTTGCGCTGGTTCTCGGGAGTAGCCGGCCAGCGGTCGTCGCTACGCGGCGTCGCGATCCCGTTCTGGTGGATGAAGATGAAGGCCACCTGCTGGAGCATCGCGAGCGCCTCGTTGCGCGACTCGTGGTCGCGCCAGTCGAGGATGAGGGCCCGGGCGCGGGTGGCGCGCTGGTGGATCCGATCGATCACGACGTACGTGTCGCCTTTTGGCCACAGCTGAGCCTGGACGTTGATGCCGTTCACGAAGAGGACGCTCATGAGATCGGCCTTCGTGAAGTCGTTGCCGGTGAAGGCGTTCGCGCCTCGCACCGGGTCGATCCGCTCGGCCGCGTGGCCCCACGGCTTGCCGTGGAACGTGACGTTGCGGATCGGCCCGCTGAATGTGCAGTCCACGAACTCCGCGCATGCGGAAATCCAACCGTCGATGTTCGTGCGGGCGAAGTTGCAGCTCTCGAACCGCGCCTGACCGGGCCGGACCGCATGCAGGTCCGCGCCGTCGAAACGGCATTCGCGGAAGATGCTCTGCCTTCTGCTCGCGAAGAGCGTCTGCAGACGTTCGTCGAACAGCTCGCCGCGGAAGTCGCAGCGCTCGAAGACGCAGCCGTTCGGCGCGAAGCGCTCGAATGCGGCGCGGCTGAAATCCGCGTCGCGGACGGTGACTCGATCGAGCGCGAGGACGCCTTGCACGGTTTAGGTCTCCGGGTTTGCTTGGTTAGGCTTCGTCAGCCGCCGCGCGCAGGTTGACGACGTTCGAGCCCTCGAGGCTCTCCATCTTGGAGCGACCTTCGAAGACCACGCCCTTCTCGATGCTCAGAGAAGGACTCGTGATGTCGCCACGTACCTTTGCGGGTCGGTGAAGCTCGACCGCGCCCGTCGCCTTGATGTTCCCGACGACCTCGCCCTCGACGATGACGGTGCCGCAGCTGATCTCGGCCGAGACCTTTGCGCCCTCGCCGATGTGGAGTGTGTCGTTCGTCGAGATCTCACCGGTGAAGGTGCCGTCGATCCGGACCTTGCCTTCAAAGGCGAGCTTCCCCTCGAACTCCGACCCCTTGCCGAGCGATGCGTTCAGGTCGCCGCCCGTGTTCGCGTGCGTGTCTCGCTGGTACTGCTGCATGTCCCTTCTTGCCTCCGGTTCCTCAGCCCGCGGCGGTTCGGGCGCGTCTGCCTGCTCGTTCTCCGGCTCCGGCCTGGTGAACAAAGGCTGACGGACTTCGCCACTGCGGTTAGTTCCTCTTTTGAACATGGTCGGAACACTACGCGGTCAACGCGACAAGAACCAGAAGGTTGTCGTCGCAAAACGGTCTGTATGCGGACCGTCCGCACCCGGTCGTTCGTCAGACTCTTCTACGGGCT
This sequence comes from Chloroflexota bacterium, assembly GCA_030774255.1. Lineage (GTDB taxonomy): Bacteria > Chloroflexota > Limnocylindria > P2-11E > P2-11E > 3-1-20CM-2-70-9. The sequence goes on from JALYLL010000063.1 coordinate 3,453, forward strand.
CGCCTTCCACGGGTGGTCCCGTGCGGGGTCCTCCGAGCGGCGCCGAAAGTACCGGCCACGGCCAAGCGGACACTGCCTGGTGGCGACGCGCTGGCGCCGCCTGACCCCCGGCAGCACCCGATCTGCACGGCCTTGCGGAGTGGGCAACAAGACCGTCCGATACGACCATCCGGACGTCCTCAGGAGCGCTGGGGAGACGTACCGCCCGACCGCGGTCGGACGGCGTCGGTCCAACGGGGAGTGGGAAGGCTGGATCGAGGTCGTCGATGCGGTCGGCGTCGAACGAGTCGCGACGGACGTCGAGACCACGCAGTCCGACGCCGACGCGTTTCGCTACTGGGCCGACGGCATCGGCGTCGCCTACGCACCCGGTAGCTGACACCCGGTAGCTGACAGTGAACGTCGGCCACGGCAGCGCACCGTGGCCAACCTTTCATTCGTTCGCTGTGGGCTCTGGGTGGCTCGAACACCCGACCTCAGCGATGTCAACGACACACGGGGTATCCCACGATGTTCCCTCGTGCTTGGAATGTGCCCGGATGACTCTCGATGTACCGGCGCGTTTCCCGGCTTGGGGGTCAGATTGGGGGTCAATGGGAACCGCGCTTCTCTCTTGTGCGTAGTCGAATGCGTTGACGGTCAGCGCACACTTCCCAGCAATAGAAAAGCCCCGGCGCGGCGTGAACCGCCCGGGGCATGGCATGAAAGGGGTTAACTCTCATGCAAGAGCAGCGTAGCGACGACACACCGAGACATGGATCGCTCCTCGAGGCAATGGAAGACCCAGACGAACAGTGGCGGCCACGCGCCGAGGAGTTTCGATTCGGCCGCCTTTGGAATCACAGCTCTGGGCCCGTCGTCCCGTGCGAGGGATGCGGGACCGGCGTTCAGCGGTCGAAGGTCGGCAGTAAAGGCCGCTGGTGCAAGAGGTGCGCGCCGATCGCCCAGGCTATGGGCCCGATCCGGTCGGCCGCCAAGAAGTGCGTCGAGTTCGGCCTCACCGATGCGGCCGCAGCCTTGGAGAAGGCGCTCGAGGAGATGCGCGCCGTCATGCGAACTAACAGCTTGGGGGTAGACCGATGAGCGAGCCTCGTTTCGTCCGGGAGACGCTTCCCGCAACCGTGGCCGCTGTCGCGGCCCGGCAAGGTGAACGTGTCGCAGTCATCGTCGACGAAAGCCTGACCGACATAACCGCACGGTGGGCCGGGTGCCTCGCGTTCTCGCGAATGACGACGAGCCCCACCGGGGCGTACGGCGCTGTCATGCGCGAGGAGATCCCGACCGCCGCGTAGCGAGTTCTGGCGACGCTCAGACGGCCGCCCACACCGGGCGGCCGTTCTCTCACCTAGGCGTTGTGAGCAGGGTCAGTAGGAGCAACGCTTCTAGACCCCAACCGATCACGAACAGAACGAAGTAGATAAGCCGTCCCTGCCCGAGATCGGGACGTTCTGGCAGCACCGGGAGCTCGAGTTTCTCGACAAGCGTGTCTCGATAACCGAGAAGCTGCTCGTGCCGACGTTGATTCCTCCTTAGACCCCATTGAACGATTCCGGGCACGAAGGCGAGTGCTATGCCAAGCCCAATCGCACTCGTGTTGTCGCTCAAGAGCGGCGGTTTCGCGGCGGTCAGCACGGCGAAGAGTCCCGCCGCAAGTGCTGTCAGCGGAACGTAGACGAGCTCCTGATCCAGTCGCGTGAGACCGCGAACGTGATCGTCATTGAGTCGTAGCGCCTCGAGCAGAGCCTCATCTGTTGGGCGTCGCTGGGGCTCTTCTGTCTTCTGCTTTCGCCACATGACCGCAGGAGCCTAGCGGCCATTTATTTGCGTCGCTGAGCAGGACGTGAAGGGCGATGGCGGTTGGGTCGCGCGAAGGGGCCCGGTGTTTTTCGCGACGGCAGGCCGCCCCCCTTCGGTCGTGTAGCGTGGGTGTTTACACTCTCCGCGTCGCCAACCTTTTGACCACCGACGAGCTCGAGAAGCTCACGCGAAGCGTCCTTGCGAAGCTCCGCCCGCTCCCGTTGGTGCAGCGCGAGACCGTCATCCGCGCGATCCTCGAGGCCGATAACAAAGCGAGGCGAAGCCGTGGATTCGTCTCTACGACCAGCTTCGCCGCCGCGGTGCGGCGCGATGGAGTGCGGTGAAGGATCTCGAACGCCGATTCGGCTACACGATCGCCGAGCTCCACGCGATCGCGACGCGCGCGCTAGCCAACGGCGACGACTACGCCCGCGCGCTCCTTCGCGAGCAACTCGAGGAAGAGGAGTTCAGCGAGCGGTCAATCG
>JALYLL010000064.1 GCA_030774255.1 Chloroflexota bacterium
CCGCGATGAGCGAGTTCGACCGCGCCCTTGGAAAGAAACAGAACCAGCTCGACCGCCAGCGACCGGAAGTCGACGTCACGGAGGCGCAACTCCTCGACGTGCGGATCCCCGGCGGGACGATCACGGAAGCGGGCCTGCGGACGAACGTAGGCGTCGGCATCCAGTACATCGCGTCGTGGCTCCGCGGGACAGGCGCCGCCGCGATCAACAACCTCATGGAGGATGCGGCGACCGCCGAGATCTCGCGCTCACAGGTCTGGCAGTGGATCCATCACGGCGTGTCGCTTGCCGAAGGACCGCGCGTTACAGCGGAGCTCGTGCGTGATGTCGAGCGCGATGAGCTCGAGAAGATCAAATCCGCCGTCGGCGCCGACTCCTTCGCGAAGGGCCGTTATGAGGACGCGCGCGAAGTCTTCGACGGCGTGGCGCTTTCGAAGGATTTCCAGGAGTTCCTGACGATCCCCGCGTACGAACGCATCGACTAGGACTTCGCCACCGGCAGGAGCGACACGACGAGGTGATAGAGCGGATCACGGCCGAGCGGCTGCGGCGCCTGGATGTGGACGTGCGTCCCAGAACGCTCGAAATCTAGGTGCTCGGTGCCGTCGGCGACCCCGTAGATCGCGGTGATGTCCCCGATCGTCACGTTCTCGCCGCTGACGCTCGGGAAAGCATCATGCGGACCCTGCTGCATGACCACCACGGGCGAGCCGTTGGCGGTGAAGGGCACAACGACAATGCCTCGCTGATCGCTCGAGGGCATGCCTTCGTCGAGCCCGTCGATGCCGCAGAACGGCCGGAAGAGTTGGAAGCTTGACTGCGCCGCGAGCTGGCTCCAGAGCTGCATGCGCATGGCGGTCGTCGCGCCAGGCGGCAAGACCTGTCCGATGCGGACGTCCGCCGAAGGCGTGAAGGTGAAGTCCGATGCCGCGATGTCCACGTTCAGCTCGAGGGCGACGAACCGCCACGTCATGAGCAGCTGCCCCTGAGCGTCGCGAACGTCGGCTCCAAGCTGCAACAGCGTCTGCGCGTCGAGCCAGGTCGTGATCTTCGCCATCGGGCCGCTCTGCGCAGGGTCCTTCGGACTGAGCTCGAGGACATGCGCCGGACGGCCGAGCACGACGTCGTCCGAGAGCTGCTTCGCATTGAACACCTGCGAGAGTCCTTCGATGGCGCCGGCGAGGGTGCTTGGAGCGAACGGACTCTGCGACAGGACCATGCGCGGGTCGATCGGCTGCGCAACTTTCGCGTCGGGCACATAGATCCAGGCGGCCCTGCCGTCGAAGAAGAGCTGCTGCCTCCCCGTCGCGCCACTCGGATCGGTCGCCGTCGTCTCGATCCGCAGATTGTTGGGCGAGCCGAACTCGATCTTCTGCTCGTACGACGCCGGCACGGTCAGCCGCTTTCCGTCGGGTCCCATCCAGTTCTCGCCCTTCGTCGTACCGCGGTAGGTATTGAGCGAGGCGGATCCGCTCACCGCGGCGCGCTCCGCCCGGACCAGCAGATCACTGGCGCTCGCGGGAGCGGTCGCGACGACGAGCGAGCCGGCGAGAACAACGATGGCCACGATCGCGGCGGCGGCGAGCGCGTGCCGCGATTTGAGCGAGAAGCGGGACGTCGGGTGAGCGACCACCTGGGCCGCTGCCCGGTCGAGCGCGATCGAAACGGTCTCGGGGGCGCGGATCGAGAGGGCGAGACTCCGCACCTCTTTGGCGAATCGTTCCTCGTCAGTCATGTTGTTGCCTCCAATCGCTCGCGGAGATCGTTGAGCCCGCGGTGGACAAGCATCTTCACGGCAGCTTCGCTGCGGCCCATCAGTGGGGCGATCTCGTCGCACGTGAGGTCGGCGAAGTACCGAAGCCGCAACGCCTCCGCACGGTCCGGGGCGAGCCGCTCGGTCATCGCGAAGACACGCGCGAGCTCGACCCGTTGCAGCGCGAGGTCGTCGGTCCGGACTGGATCGGCGAGCTCGACGGCGGCATCCAGCGCGAGGTGCGCTCGTTTGCC
>JALYLL010000065.1 GCA_030774255.1 Chloroflexota bacterium
AGCAGGTCGCGAATCTCCGTCGGAGTTACGCGAACGTCGGGCCACCATGATTCGTCCGCATCTTCGCCGGCTGCGAGCGAGGCCTCGATGCCGAGCGAGATCCCACTCAGCAGATCGACGAGACGAACGATCTCCGGCGCGAACCCGCCATCCGCAGCGGCGTTGTGGTAATTGATATTCGGGAGCGCGATGCCCGTGGCGGTCCAGCCGAGTCGGACGAATGACGACGCCTCGCACGTGCCACCGACAAGCAGCGCCCGCTGCGCTGGGATGCCCCGCTCGGCAAGGCGCTCGCGCGCGACACGCAGGTAGCGCTCCGCCTCGTTGCTGAAGGTGTTGTGGAAGTCGCCCACACGAACGACGATCCCTCGGCCGGCCTCCGCGCCGGGAAGCGCGCGGCTCGCCTCGACGGAGACCACGTACGCGTCGCGAGGTAGGAGCCCATCCTCGGCGGCGAGCCGCGCCCCGTAGAGACCGGTCTCTTCCGCCCTCGTGAAGATGGCGTGGACATCGTGAGCGGATTGCTCCTCGCGGAGCCCGAGAAGCACGATGACGATGAGCGCGCATCCGGCGAGGTCGTCGGCTGCGCGCATGCGAATCTCGTCGCCGGCGACGTCGGCAGCAGGGAGGTCGAGCATCGCGAACTGCCCAACCGCGAGCGGCCTATCCGCCCGGATACGACACACCGTCGTGGAGTTGTGCATCGGCTCGATGTCGGTGAGGGGGTCGCTGAGGACCGCCGCGAAGGTCTCGCCACCCGCGTCGCTATGAACGGTGACGGCAACCTCCGGCGGGAACACCCGCTGGCGGAATCCGCCGAGCACGCGCGCCTTTCCGGTCCTCCCGGATGCTTCGATGATCTCGAACGCGGGGTGATCGGTGTGCGCGGCAAAAATGAGCGCGCGCTTCGCAACGCCGGCCGAGACCCGCGCGTGGACCTGCCCGAACGAGTCTGTCCGTGTCGAGATCCCGCCCCTCTCGAGCTCTGAGCGGATCGCGTCGAGCACCGCCCATTCGTGGTACGGCGCGGTCGGGGGCGCCGCGATACGTCGAAGGATCGCCAGGACCTCGTCGGGATCGATTGAGCGCGCCACCGCGCGCGAGGATATCGTCCATCGGAGGTGCTATGGCTCTACGACACGCGGCGGCGGGGCACCTTTGCTTTTCAGCCTCGAACCCGTGTCGCGACGATGTACGTCTGCGGCGTGACCCCTTACGACACCACCCACCTCGGCCACGCCCGCACCTTTCTCGTTTTTGACGTGCTGGCGCGCCTCCTCGAGATGCGCGGGCAGAACCTGCAGTACGCGCAAAACATCACCGACATCGACGAATCGATCCTGCAGCGCGCCGCGCGGGACAAGGTCAGCTGGCGTGCCCTGGGGCGCCGCGAGGAGCGCGCTTTTTTGAAGGACATGAATGACCTCGACTGGCGCAAGCCGGATGTGCTCCCGCACGCCACGCGAGAGACCCCGGCGATGATCAAGCTCGCCGAGCGCCTGCGTCGCCGGGGATTTGCGTACGAGACCCCGGGCGGTCTCTATTTCGAAGTCGCGAAGCTCCCCCGTTTCGGCCAGCTATCACGCTTGTCGAAGGCGAAGATGAAGCGCATCCTCGCATCGCAGGACGACGCGCGGCTCGACGACCCAACCCGGCGTTCGCCCATCGACTTCGCGCTCTGGCGCCGCGTGAGTGAAGGGCCGACCTGGCCAAGTCCGTTCGGCCGTGGCCGCCCGGGCTGGCATCTCGAATGTTCGGCGATGTCCGACCGGCATCTGGGGTTTCCGATCGACATTCACGGCGGTGGCAGCGATCTCATCTACCCGCATCACGAGTCTGAGACCGCGCAAAGCGAGGCGGCGCACGGCATGCGGAAGCGATTCGTCGGGCACTGGGTGCACGTGGCGCCCATGCGGCTGGGCGGAGCGAAGATGTCGAAGTCGGACGGCAACATGATCTTCGTCCGCGATGTCCTGAAGAAGACCACTCCGCAGGCGCTCCGCCTGTACCTGCTCGATGTCCACTACCGTCGCCCGTTCGACCACGACGAAGAACGCCTCGATCGCGCGCGTAAACGTGCGCAGGCGCTCGCCGAATCACTGGGGCGCGGAAGGCTTGGCCCCATCGAACGTGACACCTCGACCCAGGATGTCCTCGGGGCGCTCGACGATGACCTGCACGCCGAGCGTGCAATCCGCGCGCTCGAGAAGCACGCACGTCGCGACCTGGCTCCCAACAGCGTGGCGTCGCTCCGCACTATCGCGCGGAAGGTGCTCGGGATCCTTTAGCGGCTAGATTTGCCGCGATGCCGGACCGCTTCCCGCACGACGCAGCGCGATTTCTCGGGGCCTTGCGCCGAAACAACCGCAAGGACTGGTTCGACGAGCACCGAAGCGATTACGAGGAAGACGTGCTCCAGCCGGCGAAGGAGTTCGTCATCGATCTCGGCGCGAAGCTCCGCACCCTTCGCCCGAAGCTTCAGATCGACCCGCGCACGAACTACGGCGTGAAGCGCATCAACCGCGACATCCGCTTCGCGCGGGACAAGAAGCCGTACAAAGACCATCAGACGCTCTGGTGGTGGGAGGGCGCCGCGAAGGAAGGGTCTCCGGGCTACTGGTTTCAGCTCATGCCGAAGAGCGTGCTGCTTGCCGTTGGCATGTACATGGCGGCAGCGACGGTGCTCGAACGTTATCGCGAGGCGGTGGTGGACGATCGTCGCGGTGGTGCGCTAGACCGCATCGTCAAGAGCATCGAGCGGAAGGGCTACAAGCTCGAGGGCTCGACCAGGAAGCGTGTGCCACGCGGCTTCGACCCGGACCATCCGCGAGCGCGCTATCTAAAGCACGACGGCATCTACGCGTGGATCGAGACGGCGCTGCCGCGTGGCGATTTCATCAAGCATTGCTTCACGCATTACCGCACGCTCACACCGCTCCAAACGTGGCTGATGCAGATCGTCTGATGTCGGAAGAGCTTGTCCTGTGGCACGACTTCAACGTCGCGCTCGTTACCGCGGCGGCCGGACTCCTCGGACTGTTGTTCGTCGCGCTGTCGATCCACATCCGCGCGATGACCGACCAGCGCAACGCCGAGCTCCGTTCGGTCGCGCGGTCGATCTTTCTCGGCTACGTCGTCTCGCTGGGGTTCGGATTTCTCGCGCTCATGCCCCAGACGCTATGGGCATTCGGCCTTGAGCTCATCGCTCTGAACGTCGCTGCCAGCATTCCGTTCGCGGCGGCTGCGCGAAGCGGCCTGCGAGCGACGGGCGTGGGTTTTGATCGCCGCGTGACTATGCTGCAGTTCGTTGCCGGTTTCGGGCTGTTCGCGCTAGCCATAGCCGGGTCCATCGGCGTCGCGGTCGGCGAGACATCTGCGCTTTATGTTGTCGCCGGGATCGCGATCGTGGCGCTCCTCTGGGGCGTGTTCAATACCTGGGAGCTGATCTTCCGGATGCAGAGCGTCGGCGGTTAGCTGCACCCGTATCCTTACTCATCAGAGCCCGGCCCGGTCGCCTAGCGGTCTAGGGCGCTTCCCTTTCAAGGAAGAGGTCAGGGGTTCGAATCCCCTCCGGGCTACAGTGTGATGTCTCAGGACATCGAGGACACCTGTCTCACGACATTGTGGACAGGTGTCGGCGCGCCGAAGTAGCGGCG
>JALYLL010000066.1 GCA_030774255.1 Chloroflexota bacterium
TCGACGGCGCGCGCACGGCCTTCGGGACGTACGGCGGCGCGCTACGCGACACCTCCGCGACCGACCTCGGCGTCATCGCCGCGAAGGGCGCGCTCGAGAAGTCCAAGCTCGATCCGAAGCAGATCGATCAGGTCATCTTCGGCAACGTGCTTCAGACCTCGGGCGATGCCGTGTACTTCGCGCGGCACATCGGCCTGAAGTCCGGCGTGCCGAAGGAAGCCCCCGCGCTTACGGTGAACCGGCTCTGCGGCTCGGGCCTGCAGGCCATCATCCTCGCGGCGCAGGAGATCCAGCTCGGTCAGGCCGAGTTCGTCCTCGCGGGCGGCGCCGAGAACATGTCGATGGCGCCGCACCAGATCCGCGGCGCGCGCTGGGGCCTGCCGCTCGGGGAGCAGAAGCTCGAGGACTACCTCTGGGTCGCGCTCGTCGATTCATACAACGGCCTCGGCATGGCGAACACGGCGGAGAACCTCGGGCGCAAGTACGGCATCACCCGCGACGCGGCGGATGAGTTCGCGTACCGCAGCCACATGCTCGCCGCGAAAGCGCGCGAGTCCTGCCGCTTCAGCGAGGAGATCGTGCCGGTCACGGTGAAGACCAAGAAGGGCGAGATCGTCGTCGACAAGGACGAGCACATCCGTTCCGACACCACACTCGAGATCCTGAACAAGCTCGTCGCGCGATTCGAGAAGAACGGCACGGTCACGGCGGGCAACGCGTCGGGCATCAACGACGGCGCCGCGGCGGTCGTCGTCGCGTCGGCCGATGCGGCCAAGAAAGCGGGGCTCACGCCGATCGCGCGGTTCGTCTCGGGCGGCGTTTGCGGCGTCGACCCGGACATCATGGGCATCGGCCCGGCACCGTCATCGCGGCAGGCGCTCGAGCGCGCCGGCCTCAAGGTCCAGGACATGGACCTCGTCGAGATCAATGAGGCCTTCGCGACGCAGTACCTGGCGGTGGAGAAGGATCTCGGCCTCGATCGCGAGAAGACGAACGTGAACGGTGGCGCCATCGCGCTCGGCCATCCGCTCGGCGCATCAGGGGCGCGGCTCGCGCTCACGCTGGCATACGAGCTGCGCAAGCGAGAGAAGCGCTACGGCCTCGCGTCGCTCTGCATCGGCGGCGGTCAGGGGATCGCTGCGGTCCTGGAGCGCGTCAACTAGAACGCCGTGAGCGCCGGCCCATCCGACGATCTCGTCTTCGTACCGAACGTCGGATTCCGGCTTGCCCAGGGCGCGATGGAATCAGCGAACGTCGTCGTCGAGCGGGATGGCCGCACTCTGACCGCAGGACTCACCTCCGATCGCGACGGCGCCGAGATCAGGATGACCGTCGCCGGTCTACACGACGAGCTCGAGTTCAGGCAGTCGCGCCCAGTCGATGCTCCCGTGCACATTACAGACGATCGAGGCCGCGTTATCGAGGAGCGCCCTTCGCGGTACCACGTCAACAGCCACCTCTTTCGGCTCATGGAGGGCCCGACGCTCTTTCAGCGGATGGTTTCCCTGGATCGGATCGAGCGGGACGTTCGCTTCATCGAGCTCGTCATGGAAGGCGGCGCCGGGGATTGGCGTGTGACGATTCCGGTCGTGCCACGGACTGCGAGCGGACCACACGGCGTTCCAACAAATGCGATGGACGTTCGACACGGCATAGCGATCGCGGCGCAGCTTGTCGCACGGACGAAGCAAATGACGGCAATAGAGCTCGCCTCGTACTTTGCCGACGAGCCGGCCGGTAAGGGTGAGCGGGCGCTCGAAGGGATTAGTTCGCTTCACCACGGACGGGCACTGGGCGCGGACCTACTCATCCTCCGGGACAGCACCGGCACGCACCATCTGGAGCGACCACGTCCCGTGCAGGACCGCGTCGGCCTGGCTCGGCGGCGCGAGGTGGCTCTGTTCGAACCGATGCCAGCTGCGGCGACCTCCGTGACGCTCGAGGTTCCATACGTTGCTGTTCGCGACCTGAGCGAGGAGACCGTGCTTGTACCGGTGCCCGGCGAGACTGACATGACGCTCGCAGGCTGCCGTGCGCATGTTGTGACATCGCGAATCGGCCGTTCGTCCGACTCAACTGACGAGCACCGCTCACCGATCGAAGGCCTGAACGGGCCATGCGTGCGCATCGTGATCACGCCAAACGATCCCGATGCCGAGCGTCAACTCGTGAGCTGCGGCGTCATGGAGAGCAACGACCGCGGAATGACGATGAGCGTGGCTCTATCAGGCCCGCCGGTCATCGAGGTCCCCGATCCGACGGGCGATAGTCCGCACATGACGCTCCGGGGTCCGGTCATTCGGTTACGCGGGCCGTGGAAGCTCGAGATTCCCTTGCCGCCGGCTATGGACGGGCAGTAGCCCCGGTCACCACGAGGATCACGATCAGCACGGACGCGCTGATCGCGAAGATGCCGAGAAGCAGAATCGCGAATACGACCGTGCTGTCGCGGGTGCCGAGATCCACAGGACGCTTTTCCATTTGGGCGCGAAGTGTACCGATGCGCAGGGCAAGTACCCCATTCAGGGGAGTACGGCGGTACCCCTACCCGAACGGGGCTAACCGCCGGCGAGAGGGCCCGTTAGGAATGGTGCACAGGAGGTGCACATGTTCGTCACTGAAATCGCGAATCGCACTGCCCGTGGGATGGCAGTGGGCGCACTCATCCTTTCTCTTGGCGTTACCACTTTCGGCGGGAGCGCGAACGCCGCGCCGCTCGCTGATGAAACGCAGGACTGCAGCACGGCGGCGCACGCCCGCAACGACGCGGTCCACCTTCTCC
>JALYLL010000067.1 GCA_030774255.1 Chloroflexota bacterium
AGCACGTGCTCGGCGGGCAGGGACAGATCTGGACGGAGTACATGCCCGATCCGAAGCGCGTCGAGTACATGGCCTGGCCGCGCCTGATCGCCCTCGCCGAGGTGCTGTGGTCGCCCGGCGAGACGCGCAACTGGGCGGACTTCCAAAAGCGGCTGGCGACGCACCTCGAACGTCTCGCAATACTTGACGTGAACTACCGCGGGCGATTCAACCCGCCGGACTAGACGGCGCTCTAAACTCCCTGCCTACGCGACGTGGGGGAGGTCCGTGATGTTCTTTCAGGCTCGCCGTCCATTTGCCATTCCGGCGCTCGCGCTCGTCGGGTTGCTCCTCGTCTCGGCATGTACCGGAGCGGCGCAGCCAGGTAGTTCGCCGGCTGGCTCAGCGCAGGGCGCACCCGTCGCAGGTGGGACCATCACGATCCCGATCGGCGCCGACCCCACGCTGAACCCGTGGAGCCCGAACGCATTCGTCGAATCACTCTTCATCAACCGCGCGATCTTCGAAGGGTTGACGAAGCCGGGCAAGGACCTCGCGCCCGCGCCTGACCTCGCGGAGAGCTGGACCACGGCGGCCGACGGACTCAGCTGGACGTTCAAGCTGCGCAGCGGCGTGAAATGGAGCGACGGCACCGCATTCTCCGCGGACGACGTCGCGTTCACGTTCAATGATGTCGTGCTCAAGCCCGACCTCGGCGCGCAGAACCGCGCGAGCTATGCCGCCGTGAAGACGGTCACCGTCGTCGATCCGAACACCGTGCGCTTCGATCTCTCCCGCAAGTTCGCGGCGCTCCCGTCGTTCCTCGCCTACAACGCCGGCATTCTGCCAAAGGCCGTTCTCTCGGCGAACCCGTTGACGACCACATCCTTCAACAAGGGTGTCCCGGTCAGCACGGGCCCGTTCAAGGTGGAGAAGTACACCTCCGGACAGAGCGTCTCGCTCGTGCGGAACGACAACTACTTCGGACCGAAGGCGTACCTCGACAAGGTCGTCTTCACCGTCGTGCCCGATCCCAATACGCAGATCGCCCAGGCGCTGTCGGGCGACATCAGCATCATGATCCTGGACAACAAGGCCGCCGTTGATCGCATCAAGAGCGCGAGCGGCCTCGCGGTGGTGTCGCGGCCGCTCGTCCAGTACTACTGGCTCGCGCTCAACCAGACGGATCCGCGCTTCACCGACGTACGCGTGCGACAGGCATTCGTCTACGCCATCGACCGCCAGGCGATCATCAAGTCGGTCGAGCTCGGGTACGGCTCGATCGCGAACTCGCCGATAACCCCCGCGCTCGCGGCCTACTACGACCCCTCGCTCGCGTCGAAGTACCCCTACGACCCGGCAAAGGCGAAGGACCTGCTCACCCAGGCCGGCTGGAAGGCGGGCGCCGACGGCGTCATGCAGAAGGACGGCAAACCGTTCCAGTTCACGATGGATGTCGGACAGCGCGGCGTGCTCGAGCCGGTGAACGCGCTGATCCAGCAGGATCTCAAGAAGGTCGGCGTGATCGCCGATCTCAACACCATGGAGTGGAACTCGTACATCCAGAAGGACGTCGTGCGCCGCGAGTACAGCGCCACGGTGAACTGGTGGACGTACCCGTCCGACCCTGACGTCTTCCCGTACTACCACTCGAGTGCGGCGGGAAAGGGCTTCAACATTCCCGGCTATCAGGACCCGAAGCTCGACGACCTGCTCGTGCAGGGCCAGAGCGCGAGCGACCTCGAGGCACGCAAAGCCATCTACAAGCAGCTTCAGGCGTACACATCGGAGACTTTGCCGTACCTCTTCCTCTGGTACCCGCAGGAGATCGACGTGGTGAGCACGTCGCTCAAGGGGGTCCCGGAGCTCGGTCTCCGCGATGCGATGCACTACCTTGGCGAATGGTGGTTGGCTAAGAAGTAGCTCGCTTCTTACTTCAGCGCGTCGCGTTGGGGGCGCTCGTGATCGTGTTCGCGAGCGCCCTCACGTTCTTCTTCGTGAACCTCGCCCCGGGCGGTCCCGCGTCGATCATGCGATTCGACGTCTCAGCAGAGCAGCGCGAGGCGCTCATCAAGCTCATGGGCCTCGACCGCCCCGTGCCCCAGCGCTACGTCGAGTGGCTCGCGGGCGCTGTCCGCGGCGATCTCGGGACCTCGCTTCTCACGAACGAGCCGGTGACGATGCGCATCGGCGATCGCCTTCCGAACACGCTCATTCTCGCGGGCTCGGCACTGCTCATCTCGATCGTTCTCGGGATCCCGATCGGCGTGGTGCAGGCCGTGCGGCGCGGGAAGCCGATCGATCACGTCCTGAGTCTCCTGACCGCGATCGGTCTTTCGGTGCCGGTCTTCTGGCTCGGCATCGTCCTCATCCTCGTGTTCGCGGTCTCGCTGCACGTGCTGCCATCGGCTGGGGTTACGTCGGTCTCGTCGGACACGCTCGGCGATCGGCTCGCGCACCTCGTGCTTCCGGCGGTCGCGCTCGCCACGACGATCCTGCCGACCGTCGTGCGCTTCACGCGCTCCTCGATGATCGAGGTGCTCC
>JALYLL010000068.1 GCA_030774255.1 Chloroflexota bacterium
GAGCGAGCCGACCAGCCCTGAGCGAGTCTCCGGCGCGCAGCGCCGAGATTGAGAAGGAATAAGACCTGGCCACGTCGACTCTGAATCCACTGCGCGAGGGGCTGCGGCTTTCACGCATTCCCGAGCCGTCGACGATCGTCATCTTCGGCGGCTCGGGCGATCTCGCGCAGCGCAAGCTCATCCCCGCGCTCTACAACCTCGCCCTCCAGCGACTGCTCCCCGCGACGTTCTCCATCGTCGGCACGGCGAGGAAGCCATTGAGCCACGAGGAATATCGAGAGGAGCTCCACGGGGCGGTCGCGCAGTACAGCCGGACGAAGCCACTGAACGAGGAGGTCTGGCGCAGCTTCGCGGAGCATCTCCACTTCGTCGCGACGGCGGACGATGCCGGATACGAAGAGCTCCGGCGCACCCTCGACCAGCTCGACTTCGCGCTCGGTACCCACGCGAACCGGCTCTTCTACCTCGCGACACCGCCGCCCGCCTACGAGCCGATCGTCAAAGCGATCGCCGAGCATCACCTGCGGGGCGAGACCGGATGGGCGCGCATCGTCGTCGAGAAACCGTTCGGCCACGACCGCGAGTCCGCGCTCGCGCTCAACGAGGTCGTGCACACGGTCTTCCGCGAGGACGAGGTGTTCCGCATCGACCACTACCTCGGCAAGGAGACCGTTCAGAACATCCTCGTCATGCGTTTCTCGAACGGTATCTTCGAGCCGATCTGGAACCGGCAGTACGTCGACCATATCCAGATCACCGTGGCCGAGACGATCGGCGTCGAAGAACGCGCCGGCTACTACGAGCAGGCGGGCGCGATGCGCGACATCGTCCAGAACCACCTGCTTCAGCTGCTGGCGCTCGTGTCGATGGAGCCGCCCGCCGCGTTCGACGACAAGGCGGTGCGCGACGAGAAGGTGAAGGTGATGCGCGCGCTGCGCCGGATCGCGGGTGACGACCTGGCCACGAACGCCGTCCGCGGGCAGTACACGCGCGGCTTCATCGAGGGCGTGCCCGCGCCGGGATACCGCGAGGAAAAGGACGTCGCGCCGGACTCGCGGACCGAGACATACGTCGCGCTGAAGCTCTGGGTCGACAACTGGCGCTGGGAGGGCATCCCGTTCTACGTCCGTACGGGGAAGCGGCTGCCGAAACAGTCGACCGAGATCGCCATACAGTTCCGCGTCGCGCCGCACCAGCTCTTCTCGCGCGAAGCCCTCGCTGGCCTCGAACCGAACGCGCTCGTCCTGCGCATCCAGCCCGACGAAGGCATCTCGCTCCGGTTCGGCGCGAAGGTCCCTGTGCAGGGGATCCGCATCCGCGCCGTGAACATGGACTTCGACTACGGAGCGTCTTTCATGGTCGACGCTCCGGACGCGTACGAGACGCTCATTCTCGACGCGCTCCGCGGCGACGCGACCCTCTTCACACGACACGACGAGGTAGACCAGCAGTGGGCCTTCGTCGACCCGATCATCAAAGGATTCGGGGAGGCCCCAGGGGGGCCCGCGCTCTACGAGGCCGGGACCTGGGGCCCGGCCGAAGCCGACGAGCTGATCGAGCGGGATGGACGGAAGTGGCGGAAGGCGTAGTGATCGACACGATGTTCTGGGGAACCCGCGCCGAAGGCGTTGCGGCCCTCGAGCGCGAGCTCGCGCGGCTCCGCCGCGTTCAGACCGCGCATGCGCGCGAGCTGGTCCGCCCGATCGCCCGCGCGTCGGTCCTGAACCTCATCGTGTACGCCGACCGCGAGGAGCACGCGCGCCGCGCCGCTCGAAGCATCTCCGACCTGGCGCTCCGGCATCCCTCGCGCGCCATCGTCGTGCTCGCGGACCGCGGCCGAGAACGCGAGCGGAGCGAGCGCCGCATCGAGATGCATTGCCAGCTCCCGATCTCGGACGGCGCGCGGCAGGTCTCCTACGAACAGATCCTCGTCCGCGCGAGCGGCAACGTGGACGACCGGCTCGCGTCCGCGGTGATCCCGCTCCTCGTCCCCGATCTTCCGGTCTTTCTGTGGTGGACCGGAACTCCGCCTCTCGGCTCGCGGTCGTTCGGAGACCTGTTGCGTCTCACCGACCGGCTCATCGTCGACTCCGCTGACTTTGCGCGACCCGAGATCACGCTGCCGACCATCGCCCGCATCTCCGAAGAGGCACGCGGACGGTTCGGGCTCACCGACCTGAATTGGACGCGACTCACTCCGTGGCGCGAGATCGCGACGGCGTTCTTCGACGTGCCATCGTGGCGGCTCTTTCTGGACGGTATCACCGGACTCCGCGTCGGTTTCGCGGTGGACATGGATGGACGTGACATCCACCCCTCGCAGGCGTTGCTCCTTGTCGGATGGCTCGCGTCGCGTCTCGGCTGGCGACCACTCGAGACGCTCGCTCCTTCAGAGGCCGGCGGAATGCTCTTCGCGATCGCACGCCCCGACGGCGCGCGGATCATGGTCCGCGTGCGGCCGCGCTTCGAGCGGGGACTCGAGGAGGGCGATATCCGCGGCATTCGGATCCAGGCGACGGACGGGCGACAGGAGGCCGAGTTCGTGGTGAGACGCGAACCCTCTCCACGTCATCAGACCGCCACCGTCTTCCTCGATGGCGCGCGGCGGTGGGAGCGCACGATGCCAATGCCTTCGCCGGCCGTCGTCGAGCTCATCGGTGAGGAGCTCTCGATCCTCGGAAGCGACCGCGCTTATGAGGCGGCTCTCGGGGCCCTCGTCGAGCTCGCCTGATGGGTTAGCACATAAGTTGCGGACGAACGACGGCATGGCGAGCGAGAAGACCGGGCAAATACGCGCGCTCGGTTCCGCGCGCCTGCTCGCAACGCGATATCGCCTCATCGAGCGGATCGATGAAGGCGGCGCGGGTGAGGTGTGGCGCGCGCGCGACGAGAAGCTCGACCGCGACGTAGCGATCAAGCTCCTCGGACCCGACGCGGACGACGCATTCCGCGCGCGTTTCGCCGACGAGGCACGCCGGGCGGCGGCCGTCGTCCATCCGAATGTCGTCACCGTCTTCGACGAAGGCCGCGACGGCGCGGACGCGTTCATGGTCATGGAGCTCGTGCCCGGAAAGACGCTCCGCGAGATCGTCGCCGAGCGCGGGCCGTTGCCGCCGCACGAGGTGAGTCGGCTCATCAGGCAGGTGGCCGGCGCCCTCGACGCGGCTCACGCCGCCGGCGTGATCCACTGCGATGTGAAGCCCGCGAACGTCATCGTCGATCCGCAGGGCGTGGCGAAGCTCACCGATTTCGGTATCGCGCGCGCCGCGCGCGATCGTGACGAGCAGGAGCTTCTCGGGACAGCGCGATACATCGCCCCCGAGCGCGTCGAAGGCGGACCGGTCACCGCGCGCACCGACGTGTACGGCCTCGGTCTGGTCGCGTACGAGCTCCTCACCGGCAGGCCCGCATTCGACGGGGCGACGAGCGAGGAGCTCGTTCGCGCACGGCTCGTCGGATCCCCACCGTCACTTCGGCACGCGCGCGTTGGCATCGACGAGCGGCTCGATCCGATCGTCGGACGCGCGCTCGCGACGGTGCCGGACCGTCGGTACGCAAGCGCGGGTGCCTTCGCTCGAGCGTTCTCCGAGGTGGCCGATCGCGACAGCGACCCGACCTCATCGCTTGGTGAGCGGATCGGCGGCGTGCGGCCTGGCCGAGGCTGGACCCTGCCGCGCTTCGACAGCAGCGTGGCGATCCTCGCGGTTATCGCGATCCTTTTCGCGCTCTTTCTCTTCTTCTCATCGTTTCAGAGGAGCCTTTCTCCCGGCGCCAACCCAACGGCGGCACCGAGCGCAGCGGCGTCGGGGACGCCGAACGTCGTCGGGAAGAAGCTCTCCGACGCGATCGGTACGCTCCAGGCCGCGGGCTTCGCCAACGTCGCGTGGGCTCCCGGTGACGGGCAGGGCGCCACCTGCGCCGTGGTGCGCCAGGATCCACCGGCAGGCACGGCACTCGGGCGCGGGGCGACGACGACCCTGTCTTACATCGCGGGGAAGGACTGCACGAAGAAGGGGGACTAGAGACTGTCAGCGAAAACGGCGGCACGCACCGACACCGGGCGCGTGCGTGAGAACAACGAAGATCGGTACCTCGTCCGCGAAGGACGAAACGCCACGCTTCTCGCGGTCGCGGACGGGGTCGGGGGCGAAGCGGGCGGCGAGATGGCGAGCGCGGCGGCGATCGACGCCCTCGCCGCCGGCTTCTTTAGCTCGAGCCCGGGACAGTCATCCGCCGACGCGCTCGCCGCGGCCATGCGCGGTGCGAACGACGCCGTGCTCGGCGCGGCCAGCGAGAGCGGCCAGAAAGGTGCGGCATCCACGCTCGTCGCCGCCGCGATCGACGGCACCGCGGCGGTCATCGGAAACCTGGGCGACAGCCGCGCCTACCTACTGCGGGACGGTGAGATCCACATGCTCACCGCCGACCACGCCGGCGACTACCAGAGCTCGATCACGAGGTTCGTCGGCGATCCCCGCGGCGTGCAGCCGGATGTGTTCATGGAGACACTTCGCCCTGGCGACCGTCTGCTCCTGTGCTCCGACGGACTCACGCGCCACGTGCCCGACGAAGACATCGCGTCGACCCTGCGGCGCAAGGATCTCGGCAGCGCCGCGAGCGCACTGGTCGACCTCGCGAAATCGCGCGGCGGCGAGGACAACATCACGGTCGTCCTCTACGCGGCCCGCCGGACATTCGGTCTCGCGGATGTGCGGCGCAACTTCGTGAATCTCATCCTCGCGCTGCTCGTCGCGCTCGTCGTCGGCGGCACGATCGCTGCTCTCATCTTCGCTAGCGGCGCATACCCGATCGCACGGTAGCGACGAGGCGCCCAAAGCCGGCCGAGCTGCTCCAGACGAGGAGCGCCGCGACCGTCGCGGCCACGGCGAGAGCAAGCGCGAGACGGCCGACGAGAGCGACGAACGAGAAGGACGAGCCGATCGTCGGATTGCAGACGAACGTCGGATAGAACGTGCACTCGTACGTCCACGTCGGAAGGATGAAGAACATCCCGGCCTGTGCCCCGGGGAAGGGCTGCGCCGAGATGAACGGATAGAAGTACGCGAACGCCGCGGCCGCGGCGGCGAGATAGCCGATGACCAGACGGGCGCGACCGGTCTCCCAGAGAAACGCGAGCGCCGCCGCGAGAGCGAGCAGGTAGAACGGAAGCACCGTGAAGAAGTGATAGAAGAAGAGGACGCGTCCGATCGGGATCCACGCGGCGTACTGGACCAGTCCGGCGAATACCACGAACGCCAGGGGCACCGAGCGGGCGCGGATCGCCGCGACGATGCACCAGCCGAACGCGACCAGGCCCGCCCAGTACAGCACGACGTTCCCGGCGTCGTAGATGTAGGCGTTGTCACCACCCGTCGATGCGCCGAAATACCAATAGACCGGCTTCAGCACCAAGGGCCAGCTCCACCACGGCGAGCCCGCGGGGTGCGGCGCGGTCAGGCTCGAGTGGTACCAGTACATCTGCTGCGTCAGCTCGACGAGCGTCCAGCCGTACGGGATCGTCGGGCCGCCAAACCAGCGCACGTAGCTCGCGAGATAGATGGCGGCCGGGATCGCGGCGAAGGAAACGAAGAGGACGAGCGCGTTCAGTCCGCGGCGCGCGAGAAGGTCGAGCGGGCCGCCGGTCCCAGGGCGACCGCGCTCGTACGCGCGCGCGGTGACCGCGATGGAGGCGACGAGGAGACCCGCCAGCGTGTACGCGCCTGCCCACTTCGAGGCGAGCGCGAGACCGAACAGCACCCCCGCGATCACGATGTCCAGGATCGCCGAGCGCCGCGGCCGATGCGCTGCGACGACGAAGTACCAGCCCGCGACGATGAGCGACGCCACGTAGATGTCGTTCATGGCGATCCGCGCCTGCGCGAACATCGAGCCGTCGAGGAGCACCGCGAGACCGACGAGCGCGGGTAGCACCGCCGATGCGAACAGGCGTCGCGCCAGAAGCACGAGAAAGAACGCCAGCAGCGCCGCGAAGAGGACTCCCGGGAGACGCCAGGCGAGCGCGTGACGGCCGGTCTCGATGAGCTCGGATCCGTTCGCGCCGGCGACGACAAGCTTGTCGTCTTCTCCATCCACACCGAGCAGCGAACCGCTCACGGGGATCGAGGCATATGGCGAGGTCCCGTGCGTCTCGACCACCACGACGCGGCCCTCGTCGAGCGCGTAGAGGAAATCGGTGCGCGGAACGACCGCGAGCGCGGTCGCGCCGGACGAGAACGTGCCCGTGCGCGCGTTCGCAAGGGGGACCGCGTCGTGCGACCCCGTCTCGAGCTCGTAGACGTCAAGGATCGCGGCATCGGCGCGCGCCACGAAAACGCGATTGGGGCCGAGCGCATAGGCGATCGCCGTCCCCGGTCGCCCACCGGTGAGAGCGCGGGTCTCCTGCTCGGTGTCGGCCGAGATGACGTGGACGATCCCCTGCGGGTCGAGCACGTAGATCTCGCTCCCATCCGTCTTCGCCGTCACGGCCACGGTCGGGACGGCGATCACGATCGGAGCCGCGTCGAGCGTGGTGTAGATCGCGAGCGATCGCGCTGTTCCCACAAGGATCCGATCCCCGCTCACTGAGAATGACGTGACCGCCGGCTCGCCTTCGCGGATTCGGACTTTGGTGAAGGAGAGATGGCCCGGCGGGGCGGCCCGAATGGCCTGGGTCAAGTCGATTTCGTCGATCTCCTGATCGATGACGGCGAAGATGCGATCGCCGTCGACGGCTATGCCCCGCGGCCTCCCGAGCAGCTGGGTGAGCTTCTTGGGGCTCGCCCCGCGCTCCGCGATCTCGATCGTGCCATTCGCAAGCGCGTAAACCCGAAGGCCGTCGTTCCCGACCGCCGCCAGGACCGTGTCCGGGGACACGCTGTTGTGCCCGACGACCCGATCGTCGCCGAACGTCACGATGCCGAGCGCCATGATCTCTTTCGCCAGGTGCGGATGCGTCCACTCGTACGGCTCGCGCTGCGCGAGGAGCTCGAAGGCGGTGCGAGCGTGATAGACCTCGTCGAAGTACATGTCGCGCGGCCAGTCGAGGCGGTAGCCGCGCGTCATGAGCACTGCCAGCGCGACGAGCACAGCGACGGTGACGTCGCGACGATTCGGAAGCCGGCCGGGTCCGAGCCCGGCAGGTAGGGTCCACCGGACGCCGGGCGAGGCGATAGCCGGAACGCTCCACGCGTGGTCGCTTTCCAAGCGCGCGTCGCCACGGACGAGGCGCCACCAGAGGTAACCGGCGGCGGCGATCATCACGAGCGCTATGGCGATCTGGCCGCTCCGGCTGAAGAGCGTCGCCTCGATGAGGACGGGGACGCGCAGGTCGACGTACTGCTGGTAGCGGGTGAAGGCGTAATAGAGCGATAGCGCGAAGGCGAGCGAGA
>JALYLL010000069.1 GCA_030774255.1 Chloroflexota bacterium
GCATTCACCAGAGCATCCATCTCGCCCGTCGTGTTGTACAGATACATGCTCGCGCGAGTCGTTGCGGGCACGCCGAGCCGCGTCATGAGCGGCTGGTTGCAGTGATGCCCGGCGCGCACGCACACACCTTCGCGATCGAAGATCGTCGCGACGTCGTGCGGGTGGATCCCTTCGATGTTGAACGACACCACGCCGACGCGTGATTCGAGAGTCTTCGGCCCGTAGACGGTCACGCCGCCTATCTCCCGTAAGCGCGGCAGGAGATATTCGACGAGCGAGAGCTCGTGCGCGTGGATCTTCGCGACGCCGACATCGTTCAGGTAGTCGACCGCGGCTCCGAGCGCGATCGCGTCGACGTACGAGCTCGTCCCGGCCTCGAACTTCCACGGCAGCTCGTTCCACTCGGTCAGCTTCACGGTGACGCGGCTGATCATGTCGCCGCCATAGAGGAAAGGCCGCATTTTCTCGAGGATTTCCGCGCGGCCCCAGAGCCCGCCCGACCCGGGAGGCCCGAGCATCTTGTGGCCGCTGAACGCGACGAAGTCGGCGCCCAGATCCTGCACGTCCACCGGTGTATGCGGTACCGCCTGCGCGACGTCGACGAGCACGGTGGCGCCCGCTGCGCGCGCCTCGGCCGCGATCTCCTTCACAGGGTTCACCGTGCCGAGGCCGTTCGAGGTGTGCGTGATCGCAAGGAGCTTGACGCCCTTGCGCAGCTCGGCGGACATCTGATCGCGGCGGAGCCGGCCGTCGTCGTCGATGTCGACGACCGCGATCTCAGCCCCGACCTCGGTCGCGAGCTGCTGCCACGGGACGAAGTCGGAGTGGTGCTCGAGGACCGTCGTCACGATCCGATCGCCGCGCTTGATGTTGTCCCGGCCCCACGCGTAGGCGACCAGGTTCAGCGCTTCGGTCGCGTTGCGCACGAAGATGACCTCGCGCTCGCTCGGGGCGTTGATGAAGCGCGCGACCTTCGCGCGGGCCCCCTCGAACAACGCGGTCGTCCGCTCGCTGAACTCATAGACGCCGCGATGGATGTTCGCGTTGTGCTCCTCGAAGACGCGCGACATCGCGTCGATCACCTGCCTCGGTTTCTGGCTGGTGGCCGCGTTGTCGAGATAGACGAGCGGCTTTCCGCGCACGGTCTGCGCGAGGATCGGAAAGTCAGCGCGGATACGCGCGACGTCCAGCGAGGCGACGGTGGCGGTCGGGGTCTTGACGGTGACTGCCACTGCTCTACGCCTTCCCTGCGTACAGGGCTTCGCGTACGAAGTCGTAGCCCTTGGACTCGAGCTCCGCGGCGAGCTCCGGGCCACCGGTGCGCACGATGCGCCCGTCGACGAGCACGTGGACGAAGTCGGGGTGCACGTATCGCAGGATCCGCTCGTAGTGCGTGATGAGGAGCATCCCCACGTCCGGAGAGCGCATCGCATCGATGCCCTCGGCGACGACCTTGAGAGCGTCGATGTCGAGGCCCGAGTCCGTTTCGTCGAGGATCGCGAAGCGCGGCTGGAACATATGCATCTGCAAGATCTCGAGCCGCTTCTTTTCTCCACCGGAGAATCCATCGTTCACCGAGCGCGTGATGAAGGAGTCGTCGACTCCCAGGAGCTTCATCTTCTCGGCGAGCAGTTTGCGGAACTGCGGGATCGGCATGTCGTTCTTCTTGACCTCGCCGGTGCCGTCTGCGCTTGGCGCGGCGCGCCGCGCGTTGATGGCGGTGCGCAGGAAGTTCGCGACCGAGACGCCGGGGATCGCGGACGGGTACTGGAACGCGAGGAAAACGCCGGCGCGAGCGCGCGCGTCGACCGGCAGCTTCAAGAGATCGATGCCGTCGAGCAGCACCCGCCCGCGCTCGACCTTGTACTTGGGGTGGCCCATGATCGCGAGCGAGAGCGTGCTCTTGCCCGAGCCGTTCGGTCCCATGATCGCGTGCACCGAACCGCTCTCGACGACCAGATCGATCCCGTTGAGGATCGTCTTGCCTTCGACGCTCACGACGAGGTCTTTGATCTCGAGGCTAGACATTCAGACGCTCCCGCGTCGTGGTCGTCGCGATCTCCGCGAGAGTCATGCCATCGAGAGCCTTCGCGATGCTGTCCTGAAGCTTGAGCCAGACAGCCCTCGTTCCGCAGTCGGGCTCGCGCACACAGTTCACGACCGGCTCGCCCTCCGCGGTACAGATCTGTGGCTCGATCCGGCCCTCGAGTGCGCGCACGACATCACCGGCGGTGATCTCGCGCGGCTCGCGTGAGAGGACGTAGCCACCACCCGCGCCGCGCTTCCCGTTCACGAGACCGGCCTTGCGGAGAGCGGCGACGAGCTGCTCGAGGTACGCCTCGGGCAGGTCCTCGCGCTCCGCGACGGCGTGCAGCGAGACGGTCCCTTGGCCCCAGTGCCTTGCGAGATCGACCATGAGACGCATCCCGTATTCGCCGCGCGTGGAAACGTGGAAGGCGGTGGGTGAATTTCCGAGCACTTCACTCGGAATTGTACGCGTTCGATACCGGGCCGTGAACCCCGTCAATTGGCCTCGATTAGGGTCCCGGCGTGCCCCTTTCCTTCCGCACAGCGGCCGTCGGATCCACAAATCCGGCGAAGGTCGAGGCGGTGCGGCGGATCCTCAGTCAGCTCGCGCCCGGATGCGCTCTAGAGGCGATCGACGTCCCGAGCGGTGTCGGCGCGATGCCGTTGGGCGAGGCCGCCGTGCGGGTGGGCGCGGAGACGCGCGCCCGGGCGGCTCTCGAGCGCACAGGGGCCGAGGTCGCGTTCGGGCTCGAGGGCGGCGCGATCCTGGACGGCGCCGATGCCTGGCTCACCGGTCAGGTCGTCGCGGTGACGCGTGACGGAAAGCTCGGCGAGGCCGCGTGGGGCCGGATGTTGCTCCCGCGAATCGCCGCGGAGCGGCTGCGCGATGGCGAGGAGCTCGGCGACATCATCGACGACCTCTTCGCGCGCAAGGAGTCAAAGCGTCAGGCCGGTGCGATCGGCATCCTCACCGAGGGCGCGATGTCACGAACGGATGCGTTCGCATATCTCGTGGCGATGGCCTGCGCGCCGTTCCTGCACCCCGAGCTGTATTAGCCCGGCCCGAACCCCTGCATCCGAACGATCTGGCCAGCAAGCTCCGGCGGCACCGGCGGCTCGGACGGCGGAATGGAGCTTTCGTCGACGAACTTTCGTGTATAGAGACGGTGGTAGAGACCGCCGCGTGTGAGCAGCTCCGTGTGGGTGCCCTCCTCGACGATGCGGCCTCTGTCGAGAACGAGGATCCGGTCCGCGCGCTCGACCGTCGAGAGGCGATGCGCGATCACTATCGTCGTGCGTCCGCGCATGAGCCGGTCGAGCGCCT
>JALYLL010000070.1 GCA_030774255.1 Chloroflexota bacterium
CCCATGAACTCCATCCAGAGGCTCTGGCCCATCCGCTCGCAGTCCTCGCGGGTCTTGGCGACCTCCGCCTGGTCCCACGAGCTCGTCTTTTCCTTACCGGCGAGGATCTCGCGAATGCGGCCGGCGAAGCCGCGTTTTTCGGCCTCGACGAGATGGCCGACGACCTGGTTCGCGCACCACTCTTTGGGATCGAAATGCCAGGAGCTGTCATCACCAAGGGCTGTGAGCTCCGATTCGACGAGGGCGCACGTGGCTTCGAGATAATCGCCGACCTGCTCGGTCGTGAGTGCGCTCGTGCCCGGGGGCTGGGGGGCGCGGGGGTAGGGGCCCCCGGCGCGAAGCGCCCCCAAATCGCTCATGTGATGAGCTGCGGAGCGCTCCGGATCGGGATCTTCACCTTGAGCACGACGTTGCCGTCGGCGCGCGACTCGTGAATTGATTCTCCGTGGAGAAGCTCCAGACGTTCGCTCCGCCGGATGCCGGACTGGAGCTCGCCATCGGGAGGCAGCTCCTTGCCGTCACTCTGCAGCAGCACGTCGAGCGTGTCTTCCTTCCACTGGAGACCGAGCACGATGTCTTTGGCCTGCGCCTTGTCGATGCGCTCGACGAGCGAGTCCTGGATCAGCCGGAAGATCGCGACCTCGTCGTCCGACGGCAGGCGGCGATCGCGACCGGTGCTCGAGAAGTCGATGCGCACTCCGTGCTTGTCGATGAGCGTCTGGACATAGCGGCGAAGGGTCGGAACGAGGCCGAGGTCGTCGAGGATCATCGGCCGAAGCTCGAAGATGAACCCGCGCAGCTCCTGCAGCGTCTTGTTCACCATCTGCCGCAGTGACGCGAGCTCGCCGCGCGATTTCTGCGCGTCGACGTCGAAGAGGCGCTCGCTGATCTCCGACTGGAGGACGACGTTGGCCATCGCCTGCGCGGGACCGTCGTGGACCTGCCGCGCGATGCGTTTCCGCTCCTCTTCCTGTGTATCGACGACGGCCTGAAGGAGGCGGCTCTCATCGATGAGCGGCGCGGTGTCGGGCGGAAGCGGCGGGGCGGTGTACTCGGCGAGCTGCCGCTGCGCCGTCGCAAGGATCTGCGCGCTGCGGTCGATCAGCTTCCGCTTTGATTGGAGCGAGTTGAGCTGACCTTCCATCGTCATGCGGCGCGCCATCGCGGCCGCGTGCTCGTCCGTCGCGCCAAAGATCTCCTCGCGCTGAAAGTTGCCCGGATTCCTCCGGATCTCCTCGACCTTCGCCTTCATCTGGTCTTCGCGGGACTTGAGGCGGTTCACCTCGGTCTGCGTCGACTCGACGAGGAGGTCGAGCTCGCGGATCTCGGCCGTGACCTTCTGCTGCTCGGTCGCGATCTCCGCGAGGACGCTAGGGGGTGCCATCGTCAATTACCGATCTCCGGTCCCTTGATCCAGCCCTGCCGGATCGCGTAGACGACCGCCTGCGTGCGGTCGTTCACCGAGAGCTTGCGAAGAATGCTCGACATGTGATTCTTCACCGTCTGCTCGGAGATGGCCAAGGCGTAGGCGACCTCTTTGTTCGTCATGCCCTGAGCGATGTTGTCCAAGATCTGCACCTCACGTGGCGAAAGCGGCGCGAAGACGTGCGTCGACCCCGGACCATACACGGAAAGCTCGCGGAACTCAGCGAGGACCTTCGAGGCGACGGCCGGCCGGCTGAAGATCTTCTCGTTGATGATGAACTGGCCGGCCCGAACCTTGCGGATCGCGTCGATGAGCTCGGTGGGCTCGCAGTCCTTGTGGAGGTACGCGGCCGCGCCGGCTCGGATGGCCTCGAACAGGGTCTGCTCCTGATCCTGGGCGGTGAGAATGATGACGCCGACGGCCGGAAGCTCGCGCCGTACCCGCTGCGTCGCCTTGATGCCGGATAGCCGCGGCAGATCCACCTCGATGACCAGCACGTCCGGCTCCAGCTCGTTCGTCTTCGCGACGGCCTCTTCGCCGTCGGAAGCCACGCCGACGATCTCCATGTCCGACTCTTTTTCGATGACCTGCCGGATGCCCATGGTGGTGATGCGACTCGCGTCGGCGAGAAGGATCCGGATCGCGCGTTCTGGCCTATCGCTCATTCCTGCTCCTTGTGAGCTCGCTCGTTGCGACGAGCGCGGAGCGGCTCAACCTTCTTTTCGACGGGTAGGAGCAGCGTGACCGCCGTTCCCTTGCCCGGTGTTGACTGGATTTGAAGCGAGCCGCCGATGAGCTCGGCGCGCTCGCGCATGGACAGAAGCCCCACCGACTTCTTGTGCCGGGCGGCCTTCACGAGATCGAAGCCCATCCCGTCGTCGGTCACGTGTAGCACCCAGCTGTCGTTCGCGCGGGACCATGCGATGCCGACCGCACTCGCGTGTGCGTGCTTGTGCACGTTCTGAAGCGCCTCCTGCATGACGCGATAGACCGCGAGCTCGTCCATCGGGCTGAGCCCGGTGTCCTTCAGATCGAGCTGGCTCGCGACCTTGATCCCGCAGCGCAGCTCCCATTCCGACGCGTAGTTGCGCATCGCCTCGGCGAGGCCGAGCTCCGTGAGCTCGGGTGGGCGAAGGTCGTAGATCATCGCCCGCACGGAATCGAGCGAGCCACGGAACTGGCCCTTCAAGTTGGAGAGCTCGGTCTTGAGCGTCTGACGCACCTCGGCGGGAGCTCGCTCGGCGATGCGCTCGAGGTACTCGACCTCGAAGATGGCGTTGGCGAGCACCTGCGCCGGTCCGTCGTGAACGTCGCGATAAAGCCGCTCTCGCTCGGCCTCGAGGCTGCCGAGTACACGCTGCGCGACCTCGACCGACTCGTCCACGGCGTCGGACGAGGGATCGATCCCCGAACCGAGCAGATATGCGGCACTCGACTCGATGTGCTGGACCACGAGCTGCAGCTGTTTCAGCCTTCGGTAGTCGCGTTGCGTTTCGCCGTCCAGCTCGCCGTTAGTCGTGTGACGCCTGCGGCCCTCGGCATGTTTCTGATACGTGCGCGCGTACTTCTCGACCTGCTGGCGCAAGTTGCGCACCTCGAGCCGCAAGGCGTCGACGATGTCGCCAAATTGCGCGTCGAGATCGTCCGAAGCTCGCGGAACTCGCACAGGTTCGCTCATCCGGCGGTCAGTCTAGCGGCGCTCAGTGTGAATTCGGGACCATAAAGAGCACGTAGGACGCACTCTCGGTGAGGATCGGCCATCGCAGGTCGCGCGCACGTACCGCGATTGGCGAGAAAGGCTTGACGAGGAGCGCTCGCGCGCCGCGGCGAGCAAGAACATCACGCCAAGTCGGACCAAGAGAGACGACGGTCTCGTAATCACGGAGGGCATCGCCGGTGTAAGGGAAGAGTCGGCCATCGATAAAGACCGGAGTTGCAGGCGCGTACCAAATCAGGAATCCGCCCCAGTCGTAGTCGTTCACGAGCCCTGGGCCGGGCGGAAGCGACGAAAGCGCGCCGGTCGGGTAGGCCGAGAGATTCGGCTCGGCGCGCGCGACCCCGCCCGCAGCGATGACCGCCACGAGCGCGACCGCGGCCGTCGCGAGGTCGACGCGCACCGACGGAACGCGCGCGGCGAAGGCTGGCATTCGCGCATTGATGCGAAGACGCGCCGCGATCGCGCCCACCGCGTCAGGCGCATGTGCGGCGAGATACCCCGCGGACGCGACCGCGAAGAATGGCGTGTGCCGCGCCGCAGTCATCGAAACGAAGAGCACAGGCACGAGAAGCGCGGCTTCGCGTAGGTCGGTCTGACGCGAAAGCTGAGCGGTCACGAGAACGGCGAGGACCACGAATGCGAAGACGAAGCCGTAGGGCTGTGTCACGTCCGGCACGCCTTCTTCCAATACGACTCGAGGCGGCGAAAGGAAGTGCCCACTCGCGGATGTCCAGATCGAGACGCCCGATGGTGTGAGAAGCGTCGCGGCGATGGAGATCGCGACGACGCCGACCGCAAGACGGCGCGCATCCGGGCGGCGGATCCACAGCTCGGCGCAGGCGATCGCGGTCACCGCGAGGCCGAGCGCGAACGAGGCGTGCAGATTCGCCCACACGACGATGAGCGCCGGCGCTGCGAGGAGAAGACGAGGCCGTTGGGTCGACGCCCGAAGTAGAAGAATGAGCGCGGCGAAGCAACAGAGACCCATGAGCTGCGGGCGTTCGGTCCACGCGAAACGCGTCAGCACGATCGCCGGAAGCGCGGCCATCACGGCGACGATCGGCCTGCGCTGCGCGAGGAGCGCTGAGGCAACGATGAGCGTCACCGCCGCTGCGACCAAGAGACCGCGAAGCACGATGATCCCCGTCCACCCGACCGCGGCATACGCCTCGTACCAGATCACCTGACCGAGCCACTGGTCGGTGAGCACCGGCAGGCCGTTCACCGTCCACGAGAACACGTCGACCCGCGCGAGACCCTCGGTGACCGTTTGCCGCCCCTGGGCGAGATGCCAGAAGAGATCGGGATCGCCAACGGTCGCGAGCGTGGAAAGCGCGCCGAAGATTCCACCGGTGAAGAGCGGCAACGACCACGAAAAGCGGCGGGTCACGGCCGCACCAGGACAATCCATCGACCATCTCGGTCCGACGAGCGCACGCGCCACCCGTCCTCACGCAATGCGACGGCGAGCGGACGCTCGGGCCGGAGGAGCAGCTCGGTCACCTTGTACTTGTCCAGAAGGTCGTGCCAACCGGGCCGGAGCCCGACGAGCGCGCGGTAGTCGTCCAGGACGCCGCCGAGGTACGGCACATAGCGTCCGTCTATGAACACCGGCCGCTCGGGCAGGTTGAAGATGAGGTACCCGCCCCAGTCGTACTCGTTCAGCAGGACGCCGCTGTCCGAACGCAACGCCTCGAGGGCGCCGGCAGGGTAGGCCCGTTCGTCGGGACGGACCGGAGCTCCGAAGGCGCTGGCGACTGCGGCGATCACCAGCACAAAGGCAACCGGGGCGCGCACCGGCGCGGGAAGCTCGAACGCACGTCGGCTCCGGACGAGGGTGGCAAGGCGCGCGCCCAGGAATGCGGTCGCCGCGAAACAGAAGAAGAGCATCTGGCGCTGCGCGGTGAACGCGAGGTACAGAAGAGGCGCGAGGAGCAGCGCTTCGA
Source organism: Chloroflexota bacterium (assembly GCA_030774255.1). Classification (GTDB taxonomy): domain Bacteria; phylum Chloroflexota; class Limnocylindria; order P2-11E; family P2-11E; genus 3-1-20CM-2-70-9. Next base: position 5,090 of record JALYLL010000070.1, read on the forward strand.
GAAGCGATCCACCGCGCAGCAGAGCGCTCCCGATCACGAGCATCACGAACCCGGCGAAGAGCGCACCCGCCGGCGTGACGACATCGGGCGGAAGGAACTCGGTCAGGAAGCGCGGCGGGTGGAGGAAGTCCTCGCGCGCGGCCCCCGCAAGCTCGAGCGGCGCGGGGTTGAGGAAGGTGACGGCGACACAGGTCACCGCAGCCAGCACGAGAGGCAGGCCGCGCCGGCCGTTCGTGAGAACGCTCTCCACTGCGAAGATGCCGAACACGGCCACGCCGAGCAGATAGCCACCATGCAGGTTCGTCCACAGAAGAAAGAGCGGCGGCAGCACGAGAAGGCGTCGCGAGAACCCCGCCGGCAGCGAAAGGAGGAGCTCGAGCAGCGCGGGGAAAAGCGCAAGGGTGAAGAGGAGCGGCCGGTCGGTCCACGTGATCTTCGAGACGAGGAGCGCTGCGACGACCAGCGGCAGGCTGATCCACCAGGGCGTCTCACCGCGACGCGCGAGTCGCGCCAGAAAGAACGCACTTATCGCGATCAGCGTCGCGCGGAGGATCGCGATGCCCGCCCAGCCTCCCGCCGCGAACGAGGCGGCGAACGCGAGCTGGCCGAGCCATTCGCCGATCCCGAAGTGGGTGCCCGCGACCGTCGAGGAGAAGATGTCCTGCCGGAGGAATTCGCGGTGGTCGAGCATCCATTGGCCCGACGCGAGCTGCCAGTACGTGTCCGAGTCGGTCGACGGCAGACCGACCGCGATGATGAAGACGGCGCTCGCGACCGCGAGCGGATACGCGTTCCTGGACAGGGCCGTCCTCAGCGGTCGCGACGCAGAAGCCATCGGACCGTGAACCACGCGACGTCGCGCATCGCAAGGAATGCCCCGACCGGCGTCACGCCCTCCGCGATCCCCGCGATGCGCGGCCGGTGCGGAATATCGACCTCGCGGACCTCGCGGCCGCGCGTGTGGAGCGTGATGAGTACCTCGGCCTCGAAGAAGTTCGTGGCGCTTCGCGGTGGAGCGGACCGCAGGTCCTCGGCTCGGTAGAGCTTCACGCTGTCGATGTCGTGCACGGGCAGCCGGAAGATCCGCCGCAGCAATCCGGAATACAGCTGCGCGATGACCACGCGGCTCGCCGGGTCACGCCGGGGAACGCGGCGACCGACGACGAGCGCGGCGCCCTCGCGTACCGCCCACATCGGCTCGAGAGCGACGGCCGGCACCTGGCCATCGGCGGGCGCGAAATAGATCCACTCTCCTTGCGCCTCGGCGTAGAGACGCTTCATCGTCGCGGGGATCCCCTGGCGTAACGGATTGCGAAGGAGTCGGAGCTCCGCGATCTCGGCGCAGGAACGCTGGAGCTCGGCCCACGTTCCATCGGTGCTTCCGTCGTCGCACACGATCACCTCGACGCTCGAGGCAAGAGCGCGCGCGATGTCGCGGTGGCCTCTCACGACCCCGGCCACCGTGACCTCCTCGTTGTGGGCTGGGATCACGATCGAGAGCTGGATTGCGTCACCCTAGGGCACACCGGCCTCGCGGTCGGTGTCCGGCGAGGCGCGAACCGAGAAGGCACGGGCCGATCAGCGGATGATCTCGTCCGGCGAAAGGCAGCCCGGATTCCCGTTGAGCGAGTACACGCGAATTCCGCCTCGCTCCGCGCGCTGACCGAACCAGGGCGAGCCCGTCCCGTCGTACAGCGACTGGTACGCGGAGAAGTGGGCCGACTCGAGCACGAGAGATTCGGCGCGATAGCGGATAGCGACACATGCCGCGGTCTCCGGACCGTCGGCGGGCGAGATGAGGACGGTTCGATCCGAGATCCACCGCCACGCCGCGGCGTCGATCGCGAGAAACGGCCCAGGCGGGATCGCACCGAGTGCGGCGACGCGCGCCCGGTACCCCTCGTTGAAGGATGAGTCCCAATTCGTCAGTCCGAACACCGCCAGGATCGTCACGGCGCCGAGCGTTCCGAACGTGATCAGTCGGCGATTGGTCAGCTCGAACCGCGCGAGCCACGTCTCACCGCCGAGCGCCACGAGCGCCATGGCGAACGGATAGAAGGCGGCGAGGGAGTGGAAGTACGAGCCGCGCGTGGCGTGCAGGGGCCAGACGACCCCCTCGGCGACATAGATAAGGAGTGCGAGCGCGGCGAAGGCCCGCACCGCTGGAAGACGCCAGCCCGCACGTAGGCCCAGGAACAGCGGCACGACGAGAAAGAGGACCAACGCGGCGAGCGCGACCACGAGGTCGGACCCGAGGGCCGAGAGACGAACGCCGATCAACGTCGCGAGATCCGCGCTGCCGCTTGGGGTCAACGCGAAGAAATCCTCGTAGCGCGCTAGGAAGATGCCCTTCACCAGCGCGATCGCAGGCGAACCCGGAAGCGCGAGGCCGCGGGCGAGCCAGGCGAGGCCAATGGCCAGAGCGACCGCACTTCCGGCGATGCCGGCTCTGCGCGACGAACCGCGGAGCGTCAGCGCAAGCAGTGCCAGGCCAACGAGCGCTCCCTCGGCGCGCGCGAGAAAGAGAAGACCGGCGAGGGCGCCCGCGATCGCGCCGGCGCGGACGTCCCCCGTCGCCGCGCGCGCGTAAGCGACGAAGAACAGGGTTCCTACGAGAGCGGCGATCGCGAAGGAGTCGAGCGTGACCCACGCCGGCGCGAACGTGAACCCACCGATTCCAGCGAGCGCGGCGGCGGCGAGCCCGCCGCGTGCGGATGCACCGATGGAGCGCGCCGCCACGTACGCCGCCGCCGGTACGAACGCGGCCACCGCGATGATCGCGGCCTGCGCCGAGCGAAACGTGCCGAGGACGGGCTCGAGTGCCGCGATCCCGCCTGCTTGCACGACCGTGGCGAGCGGCATCCAGAAGCGATGGCTTGGGACGGGAAGCGCCTCGAGGCGCGGGGCCTCGAGAAAGTTCCAGATGAAATCGGCGGTGAGGCCCTGACCGTGCGCGAGCCGTCGAGCGACGTCCACGTAGTAGTAGGCATCGGTGAATCCGGGTTGGGTCACGACGAACGCGGCCGAGAGGATGCGGAACACGACAAGCCCGAGCGAGAGCACGACCAGCGCGCGGGTCACGGTCCCGCGCCGATCCGTTCTGTCCGCCCGGTCCGGAGATACAGCACGCCGCCGACGACGATCACCGAGAAGACGCTGACCGCGCGGTCAAGGACCGCGACCGCGACGGCGTCGTTCTGCGCGAGACCGAACCCGGAGGTCAGGACGTAGACCATCGCGATCTCGACGAACCCGAAGCCCGCCGGAGTGAGCGGGACGGTCGTCAGCATCGAGGCAGCGACGGCCACGAAGATCACCTGCGACGGCGGTAGGTAGAGACCGAGCGCGAAGAGGACGAGCAGCAGACGACTCGTCTCGAGGAACCAGACGAGAAGAGTCAGCGGCCCGGCGATGGGTAGAGCGCGAAAGCTGTGGAGCACCCCCTCGCGAAAGAGCCGGCCGATTCGGCGGACCTCGGCCGGAAAGAAACGCCCGAGCCGCGGGCCGATCGCGTAGATGACCACCAGCCCTATGAAAATGAGGAGCCCGAGCGCCCCGCCCGTGATGTAGAGGATGTTGAGATCGGGCAGGATCGTGCGTCCGAAAGCGACATACCCATCGACGACGAGCAGCCCGAAGACGACGAACAGGTCGAGGAGCCGCTCCGCGACGACGACGCCGACCGTGCGCGAGAGGGAGATCCCGAAGCGGCGCTTCACGAGGTAGCTTCGGTACAGGTCGCCGAGCTTCGCCGGCACGAGGCAGTTCACGAACCAGCCGAGGAGGAGGATCTCCAGGAGGTCGCGTCCGAATATGCGCGCGCCACCTTCGCGCAGCAGCCGCGCCCACCGAATGGCGCGGACCGGGAACGACAGGTAGTACACGAAGAGCGCCGCGAGTACGAACACCGGATCCGCGCGTCGCAAGGTGCCGAACGCTTGCGACCAGTCCACGTTCCGTGCAAAGAATGCGATGAGCGCGATGGGGATCGCGGTCGAGATGAGCTCGCGCCAACCGAACAGCTGGCGCCGAACGGCGAGCTCGTCGGTGCGCTCCGCCGCCGCGGCGAGCTGCTCGATCGTCGGGTCCTCGACGTGGGTCGAGGCCCGCTCCTTCAGCGAGTCTCGGTGGGGCTCTTTCGTCCCAGCCACTTCCGAATCCGGTCATACCGTGTGTACACGTGGACCCCGCCACCGGAGAGCCGTCCCTGCGCCACGCCCTGTTTGAGGGAGGTCAGGAAATCGCCGCGCCCGGCGAAGTCAGGCATCTCGACGAATGCGCGGCCGAGCTCGGACGCGCGATGCGCATCGCTTCCAGCCGTCCCGACGATCTCGTGCTCCTTCGCGTACGCGGCGGCCGAGCGGTTGTTCAGAAAGATCGCCTCGCGAGCGTTGAAGATCTCGAGGGCGTCGATGTACGAGCGGAGGCGATCGAGAGAGGCCCGCCGCATGTGATAGCGCCGATTGAAGCTGAAGGGATGAGGCACAACGACCAGCCCTCCCTGGTCGTGGATGCGCGCGATCGTCTCTTCGCCGCTCAGGTCGCGCGGGACCGCGCGCTCGAGGAAGAGCCCGATGATCTCGCCGTCACGCGAGCTGATCTCCTCGCCGATCACCACGCGAAAGCCGTCGGCGATCTCGCGCAGCCGGAGCGCGCCGTCGATGGTGTTGTGGTCCGTCGCGCAGATGACGTCGATGCCCGCGGCACGCACTCCGCGGGCCTGCTCGGCGATCGGCGTGCGACTGTCCGGCGAAGCCTCGCAGTGCGTGTGCATGTCCACGCGAACACGCTTCGCCTCGGTTCCTATCAAGCAGCTCGTCCCGTCGGCGTGGCCTCCGCGACTCGCCACGGGCTCAAGGCTGACGGTTTCGCTCGGGTCGGCAGAGCCGGGCCTCGCTCAGTCATGTGGTCTGGCCCTTCCTTTTTCGAGCGCGTCCTGGACGACCGCGCGCACGCGCTCGCGAAATCGTGACACATCGAAGCGGCGCGCCGAGTCGCGAAGCGCTTTCGGTTCGAATCGCGCGCGCTCCGCGCGCAAAACGCCCTCGGCGAAGGCCCGTACCTCGGGAACATCGACCAGAACGCCCTCCTGGCCGTCGCGAACGATGTCGAACACGCCGCCCGCCGCGAGGGCGACGACGGGAGCACCCGATGCGAGGGCCTCGACGCAGACGATCCCGAAGTCATCCTCGGCGGGGAAGACGAGGCCGCGCGCCGACGCGAGCAGCGAGCGGAGCGTCGCGTCGTCGGTGCGCCCGGCGAACACGACGTTCTCGCTCGCGATGCGCTCGAGCGCTCCGCGCTCGCGCCCCTCGCCCACAACAAGGAGGCGCAGACCGGTGTCGTTGAAGGCGCGCACCGCGACGTCGGCGCGCTTGTATGCCGAAAGCCGTCCGACGAAGAGCCAGAAGTCGCCTCGCTCGTCATTCGCGACGAACGAGTCGACGTCGACCGGCGGGTGGACCACATCGATCGCATCCGCCGGCACGCCGTAGGAGGTCTCTATGCGTCCCCGAACCGCCGTCGAGTTGGCCATCCATCGATCGAAGCGTCGCGCGGCCTTCTGATCATCCTCGCGGAGGCGGCCAAGGAGATCCCGCACCAGCGGGACGAGCGGCGCGGGCACCTCCTGCTCTAGGTAACGTTCGCTCCAGTCGTACAGATATCGCGTCGGTGAATGGCAGTACGCGACCGCGACCGTGCGATCGGGAAGGCCGATGCC
>JALYLL010000071.1 GCA_030774255.1 Chloroflexota bacterium
TCCTTATGGGCAAGAACGCGGTGGACGGGGTCTACGACGCGGATCCGCGTGTCGTCCGAGGGGCGAAGAAGTACGACGACATCACGTACCGCGACCTGCTCGAAAAGCAGCTCGGCGTCATGGACGCGACGGCCGCCGCTCTCGCCGAAGAGCGCGGGATCCCGATCATCGTGTTCGACATCTCGCAGTCCGACGCGATGGTGCGCGCCGCAAAAGGCGAGCACATCGGCACGCTCGTACACGTCAAATAATGGCGCTCGAGGACATCCTCCCTCAGGTAGAGGCGAGGATGCGGAAGGCGATCGACGCGCTCAAGCATGAGCTCGCGAGCGTGCGCACGGGTCGTGCTGCTCCGAGCCTGGTCGAGGAGCTCGAGGTCGACGCATACGGCGCGGCGACACCACTCCTGTCGCTCGCCGCCATCAGCGCGCCAGAGCCACGCCAGATCGTCATCCAGCCGTGGGACCGCAGCCTCATCAAGGCGATCGAGAAGGCGATCCTCGCCTCGGACCTTGGACTCACGCCGGGGAACGACGGCGCGGTCATTCGACTGAACATCCCAGCGCTCAACGAGGAGCGCCGGCGCGAGCTTGTGAAGCAGCTGCACAAAAAGGTCGAGGAAGGCCGCGTCGAGATCCGGACGCTTCGGCGTCACGCGCACGATGAGCTCAAGTCCAAGGAGAAGAGCTCCGGCGTGACGACCGACGAGGTGAAGCGCGTCGAGGCGCAGCTCCAGAAGCTCACCGACCGGTACATCCTCACCGCCGACGAGATCGGGCAGGCCAAGGAGAAGGAGATCCTCTCCGTTTGAGCGATCGAGGGGGCTCCGCCCCCTCGGACCCCCGAAGCGTCCCACGACATTTGGCGATCGTGATGGACGGCAATCGGCGGTGGGCGCGCAAGAAGCATCTACCGGCGATCGCGGGCCATCGCGCGGGCGTCGACACCATCCGCCGCACGCTCCGCGCCGCGCGCGAGCGGGGCGTGGAGTACCTCACCCTCTATAGCTTCTCGACCGAGAACTGGTCGCGCGACGAAGAAGAGGTCGGCGCGCTCATGGCCCTTCTCGAGGAGACGATCCGCCGCGAGACCAAGACGCTCGTCGAAGATGGCGTGCGACTCATGGTCATCGGTCGGTTGCACCAGCTCTCGGACCGCTTGCAACGCTCGATCGCCGGCGCGGTGAAGGAGACTTCGCCCGGGACTCGCGGCGTCATGACGCTCGCGTTCAACTACGGCGGGCGCGCTGAGATCGTTGACGCGGTGAAGCGGCTGGTCGCCGACGGCGTGCCGCCCGAAGAGATCGACGAAGCCGCGATCGCGAAACGGCTCTACGCGCCCGACCATCCCGATCCCGATCTTCTGATTCGCACCGGTGGCGAGCTTCGCGTCTCGAACTTCCTCCTGTGGGAGGTCGCGTACTCCGAGATGTGGGCGACGCAGGTGCTCTGGCCGGACTTCTCCGTGGCCGATCTCGACGCCGCGCTGGCTTCGTACGCCGAGCGCGAGCGGCGTTTCGGCCGCTAGTGCGCGACCTCCGACCCCGCACGATCACCGCCGTCGTGTATGCGGCGGTCGTTCTCGTCGCGGCATTCGCGCCACCGGTCGTCTTTCAGGCGGTTCTCGTTGTTGCCGCGGCCCTCGCGCTCGCTGAGGTCGTCGCCCTCCGACGGGCGGGCTTCGTGGCAGTCGTCGAGGCCGCGATCGTGATCGTCGGAAGCGTGTCGCTCTATTTCCTGCGCTCTCTCTCAGGGCCCGACCCCTCGGCACCCCTCCTCATCACGATCTTCGCGGTGTGGGCCGCCGACGTCGCCGCATACGCGGTCGGCTCGTCCTTCGGCAAACGAAAGATCGCGCCCGCGCTCAGCCCCGGAAAGACGTGGGAGGGGACGATTGCGGGCTTTCTCGCGGGGGCGGCAGTCGTGCTGGTGGCGGTCGCCCCAACCGGCATCTACATGTGGGCCGTGCTCGCCGCTCTGACGATCGGGCCGGTCGCGTTCGCTGGCGATCTGCTCGAAAGCTGGCTGAAGCGGCGGGCCGGCGTGAAAGACTCGGGGACGCTCTTGCCCGGACACGGCGGGGTGCTGGACCGTATCGATTCGCTGCTCTCGGCGGCGCCGCTTGTCGCGGTGTTGATCGTGCTCACCGGTCGGATGGGATGATGGATTGGTGACCGCTCCGATCCGTCTGGCGATCCTCGGCGCCACCGGCTCGATCGGGCGCCAGGCGCTCGATGTCGTGCGTGCGCAACCCGAGCGCCTTCGCGTCGTCGCGCTCGGCGCGAACAACAACGTCGACCAGCTGCGGGAGCTCGCGCTGGAGTATCCGACCGCGCGCACGGCGCTCGGCCCGAACGCGCTCGTCGCCCTCGCGACGGACCCCGATGCGGACCTCGTCCTCGTCGCGACCCCGGGTGTCGCGGCGCTGCGAGCGACGGTCGCCGCGCTCGAGGCCGGCAAGTGCGTCGCGCTCGCGAACAAGGAAGTGCTTGTCGCCGCGGGTCACCTCATCCGCCGCCTGACCGGCGGGGCGGGGGAACGTCTCCGCCCGGTCGACAGCGAGCACAACGCGCTCTGGCAGTGCCTCGTCGGAGAGGATCTCGATACCGTCCGACGTGTCGCGCTGACCGCGTCCGGCGGCGCGTTGCGCGATGTACCGCTCGAAGCGCTTCCGGGCGTCACGCCGCAGCACGCGCTTCACCACCCGACGTGGAAGATGGGGCGGAAGGTCACGATCGACTCGGCGACCCTCGTGAACAAGGCCTACGAGGTGGTCGAGACGCGTTGGCTCTATGGCCTCGACTACGACCGGATCGACGTCGTTTACCACCCAGAGAGCGTCGTGCACGCGCTCGTCGAATATGTCGACGGGAGCGTGAAGGCGCAGCTCGCCGAGCCGGACATGCGCTTGCCCATCCAATACGCCCTCCTGTGGGACCGCGCGCCGTCGCCCGCCCCGCGCTTCGACTGGACCGCCGCACGCACGCTCCACTTCGGCGAGATCGACGCGCGGCGCTACCCGTGCTTCGCCGTCGTCCTCGAGACCGCGCGTTCGGGCGACCTCGGAGCGATGGTCGGCCTGTCGGCCGCCGACGAGCTCGCCGTCGAGCGGTTCCTGCGCGGAGACATTCCGTTCACGGACATCGCCGGTCTGCTCCGCCGCGGCGCCGAGCTCGGCGCCCGTGCGAGACAGTCACGTGAGCCCGAGCTAGACGAGATCATCGCCATCGACGCTTCGGTGCGCGCCTCGCTCGCGACGCGGGCGGCGGTCGCC
>JALYLL010000072.1 GCA_030774255.1 Chloroflexota bacterium
GCCGCTATTACGGCGGGTGCGAGTGGGTCGACGTCGCCGAGTCGCTCGCGATCGAGCGCGCGAAAGCGCTCTTCGGCGCGGCGCACGCGAACGTGCAGCCGCACGCCGGCGCCCAGGCGAACATGGCCGCCTACGCGGCCGTCCTCAAGCCCGGCGACAGCGTGCTTGGCCTCGCCCTCGATCAGGGCGGTCACCTGACACACGGATCGCCGGTCAACTTCTCGGGCAAGCTCTATCACTTCGCCGCGTACGGAGTCCACAAGGACACAGAGTTGCTCGACTACGAGGAGCTCGAGCGTCTCGCGAAGGAGAATCGGCCGAAGCTCATCGTCGCCGGCGCGACCGCGTACCCGCGCATTTTCGACTTCCCTCGTCTTCGGCAGATCGCCGACTCGGTCGAGGCACTTCTGATGGTGGACATGGCGCACTTCGCGGGCCTCGTCGCGGCGGGTGAGCACCCGACGCCTGTCGGATACGCCCAGATCGTCACGACGACCACGCACAAGACGCTCCGCGGTCCCCGCGGCGGAATGATCCTGTCCGACGCCGAGTTCGCGAAGGCCATCGACAGCGCCGTGTTCCCGAACACCCAGGGCGGCCCGCTCATGCACGTGATCGCGGGGAAGGCGGTCATGCTCAAGGAGGCCGCCACGCCGGAGTTCCGCGTCTACGCAAAGCAGATCCGCGTGAACGCGACGACGCTCGCGGCGTCACTCGCGAAGGCCGGGATGCGAATCGTGTCGGGCGGCACCGACAACCACCTCATGCTCGTCGACGTGCGCCCCGTGAACCTGACCGGCAAGCAGGCCGAGAAGGCGCTCGACGCCGTCGGCATCACGGTCAACAAGAACACCATCCCGTATGACCCGCAGAAGCCCGGCACCGCATCGGGGATCCGCATCGGAACACCCGCGATCACGACGCGCGGCATGAAGGAGGCCGAGATGGAGCGCATCGGCGCGCTCATCGGTCGCATCCTGCAGGCGAAGGGCGACGAGACGGTCGCGAAGGACGTCGCGGCCGAGGTGCTCGATCTCACGCGCCGCTACCCGGTACCGGGGATCACCCCGGAGAAGGTCCCCGCTCACTGAGCACGGAACAGCTCCACGTCTCGAGCCATCCCCTCGTGAGGGAGAAGCTCACGCGACTCCGCGACGAGACGACGCCACCGAAGATCTTCCGCGAGCTGGTCGCCGAGATCGCGACGCTCCTCCTCTATGAAGCGACCGCGGACCTCCCGACGGACGACCGCGAGGTCAGGACCCCACTCGCGACGTACAAGGGTGCGCGCCTCAAGGACAAAGTGGGCCTCGTGCCGGTGTTGCGCGCGGGGATCGGCATGGTCGAAGCGGCGCTCGAGCTCATGCCCGAGGCGCAGGTGTGGCACATCGGGCTGTTCCGCGACGAGCGGACGCTGCGGCCGATCGAGTACTACAACAAGCTCCCGTCGTCGGCGACCGTGCAGGTCTGTCTCGTGCTCGACCCGATGCTCGCGACGGGCGGCTCGGCGACGGCGACGATCGACGTCCTGAAGAAGTGGGGCGCGCAGCGGATCAAGTACGTCGGGATCATCGCGGCGCCGGAAGGGGTGCGCGCCCTGGTGAGCGCGCACCCCGATGTTCCTATCCATGTCGCCGCGCTCGACGAGCGCCTGAATGAGAAGGGCTACATCGTCCCTGGCCTCGGAGACGCCGGCGACCGCCAGTTCGGTACGGGGTAGCTCGAGCTACATACCCTCGGTGACCGGGTAGATCTCGTCGGCGACGAGGCCGTGCGCCTCCTTGTGTACCTGGTTCGCTGCTTGCGGGTTGGGCGCGTCGACGAGGCAGAAGATCTTCAGGTTCTTCTCGTCGAACCAGTAACGCAGGTACTGGACGCCGTACTTGCCTTGCGTCTTCACGTCGGCCATATGGGCGTCCGCGACGTCCTTTGCCTTCGTTCCCTCGGGGGCTTTGCGGTGAACGTCCATGTAGAGCGGCATCGTTTCGTTCTCCTCGTCCGGTCTTGTTTTCAGCGTTCAGAGTCTACGTCTCAGCCTGTGACGGGCGTGCCTGGGGGTGAGGTCTGGGACACGTCGGGGACGCGGTGACGATCGCGGAGATTGGGCGAGCCGTGGCGGCAGACAAATTCGCCTTTAGATAACGTCAGCGTGGCCTTGCAGCGCTCCAAGCGAAGAGGGCCATTCCATGCCGAGTCTAAGAAGACCGTGAGGGCTGGAATGCCGTATGCGTAGGACTCGTTATCGTGCCCGCCGTGTCCTCCCTCTCGATCCTTCTCGCGGGTTCAACGGTGCTTGCGTTCGCCTTGGCCGCGATCGCCACGCCACTCGTGGGGTTCGTCGCTCGTCAATTCGGAATGCTCGACATGCCCGGCGGTCGCCGGCGCCATCCGCGCCCGATCCCACGCCCGGGTGGTCTCGCGATCGCGATCGCGTTCGGTACCGCGATCTTCGTCTTCTGGCTCATCGACCGGCTCGCGGGCCATCCGTTCCTGATCCCGGAGGAGGTCCGCTCGTCGCGATTCACCTTGACCGCGATCGCCGCGTTGCTCGGGATGGCGATCGGTCTCCTCGACGACTTTCTCGAGCTTCGTGCGCGCTGGCAATTCCTCGGTCAAGTCCTCGTCGCCGCGGTCATCGTCCTTGCCGGCATCCGCATCGACTTCGTGAATGACCCGCTGTCGGATCGGCTGATCCAGCTCTCGTTTCCGGTTGCCGTCGCGTTCACGATGCTCTGGATCATCGGGATGAATAACGCGCTCAACTTCATCGACGGTCTGGATGGTCTTGCGGCAGGTGTCGCCGCGATCGCGGCGCTCACGTTGGGAGGTCTCGCGCTTCTGCCGCAGGTCTCCGAGCCGTTCGTCGCGTGGATGGGGTTCTCGCTCGCGGGCGCGATCGCGGGCTTCCTCCTGTTCAATTTCCATCCGGCGCGGCTCTTTCTCGGGACGACCGGCGTCGTGTTCCTCGGAACGATGCTCGCGGTGCTCTCGATCTTCGGAACCGCGAAGGTCGCGGCCGCGCTGCTCGTGCTCGGCGTCCCGATCATCGACACGTTCTACGTTCTCGTCCGCCGCATCCTCTCGGGGCAGCCGCCGTTCGCGCCCGATCGCG
>JALYLL010000073.1 GCA_030774255.1 Chloroflexota bacterium
GTCCGGCCTCTGCAGGGCCGGTTTCCTTTTGAAAAGAAGGCGGGGTGACCAGTAACCGTTGTCCGAAGTGATCATTGGTGAAGGCGAGTCTTTTGAGGCAGCGCTTCGCCGATTCAACAAAAAGATCCAGCAGGCCGGGATCCTCGCGGAGGCCCGCCGGCGCGAGTTCTACGAGAGGCCTGCAGCACGCCGCAAGCGCAAGGAAGCGAAGCGCCGCAAGCGCTGACCCGGAGCTAGGCGCATAGGCGCGCAATTGAAGCAGCGGCTCGAGAGCGATCTGGTGACCGCAATGCGCTCTGGCGAGACCCTCCGTCGTGACACCGTGCGCTTTCTCCTCGCCGCGATACAGACCGAGGAGAAAGTGCGGCTCGGTGCCGCGGTGGACAAGCTCGTCGCCGAGGGCAAGGACGCGAGCTCGCGACAGGCTTGGCTGGCCCAGCACAAACCCGCTGACCTCGACGATGTCGCGGTCACCGACGTGCTGGCCAAGCAGGCGAAGATGCGCCGCGACTCGATCGAGGCATTTCGCAAGGGCGAACGGCCCGATCTCGTGAAGAAAGAGGAGAACGAACTGGCGCTCATCAGCGCGTATCTACCCGAGCCGCTCGATGAAGCGAAGATCCGCGAGATCGCGACACGCGTGATCGGCGAGACCGGAGCGAGAGGTCCGCAGGACATGAAGCTCGTGATGCCGAAGGTCGTCGCGGAGACCAAGGGCCGCGCCGACGGCAAGGTCGTCTCGGGAGTCGTCGCTGCTTTGCTGAAGGAGCGCGCGTCGTGACCGTGGCCGGCTCGCAAATCACGATCCTCATCCCGGATCCCGATGAAATGATGTTCGTCGCCGGCGACAACGAGGCGAATATCGACCGCATCGAGCGGGAGTTCGGCGTGAAGATCGTCTCGCGCGGGGCGGAGCTTCGTATCAGCGGCGAGGCGCCGGCGGTCGCGCGTGTCGGCGATCTCGTCGGCGCGATGCGCACTCTTTCGGGACGCGATCAGTCGCTGCGTAAGCCCGCGTTGGAAAGGCTGATCAGCGACGCCAAGGAAGCCCCCGTAGCGTCGCCGGCGGAGATGCGCGAGGTCATCGCGACGACCGTCCGCGGAAAGCGAATCTCACCACAGTCGGAGAACCAGCGTGCGTACATCGAGGCGATCCGCAAACACGATCTCGTTTTCGCGGTAGGTCCCGCTGGCACGGGAAAAAGCTATTTGGCTGTTGCGATGGGTGTGGCCGCGCTGCGCGATAGGAAAGTCAGCAGGCTCATCCTCACGCGCCCTGCGGTCGAGGCGGGGGAGCGGCTCGGATTCCTCCCGGGCGATTTGCAGGAGAAGATCGATCCGTACCTGCGCCCGCTCTATGACGCGCTCTACGAGCTCATGCCCCCGGAACGTTTCGCGCGCGCCACAGAGCGCGGCGAGATCGAGGTCGCGCCGCTGGCATACATGCGCGGGCGCTCGTTGAATGAGGCGTTCATCATCCTCGACGAGGCGCAGAACACCACGGCTCCGCAGATGAAGATGTTCCTGACGCGTCTCGGCTTCGGCTCGCAGGCCGTGGTGACCGGCGACGTCACGCAGATCGACCTGGCCGGCGACAAGAGCGGACTGGTGCTGGCGCGCGACATTCTCCGGGACGTCGAGGGCATCGCGATGGTCGACTTCAACGACCGCGATGTCATCCGCCACGAGCTCGTGGCGCGGATCGTCCGGGCGTACGATCGTTTCGAAAAGGGGAACGCCCCGAAATGATCCGCCGACTTCAGGTCAGCGATCCGCGATTCGCGCGGCTCCGGACGGCAGTCCGCACCAACCCGCGCGCGCGGGCGACCGCCTTCGTGCTCATCGCGGGGGTACTCACCGCTGTCGCGTTGCTCATCGCGCCACCGGCGACGGTCACGTACAGCGTCGGCGAGGTTGCCAAGGGCGCTATCCGCGCACCGCGCAGCGTCTCGTTCATCTCGGAGTCGTTGACCGAGACCGAGCGCGCCAAGGCCGAAGCCGCGGTACCGAAACAGGTCACGACGGATCCCACGATCCTCGCGAACGCCACTGCGCGGATCCAGAGCGCGGTCACCGCGATCGGTCGCATTCGCGCCGACGCCGCCCAGCAGCGGGACCAGAAGATCGCCGCATTGATTCGGCTTCCCGATGTCGCGCTCACGTCCGCGATCGCGACGGACATCGTCGACATGACGCAACCGGAGTGGGATCAGGTCGGCACGAATCTGGATGGCACTCTGCGAGCGCTGTACGCACAAGGCATTCGCGCGGAGCAGGTCGACGCGGTGAAGGCCGACGCCGGCAAGGCGCTGCCCGCAGGCTGGACCGAGAGGCAGAAGCGCGCCGGCACCGAGATCCTCAAGCAGAACATCGACGTCAACGTGAAAGTTGACGAGCTCGCGACCAGCCTCGCGCGGCAGGACGCTCGAAATGGTGTCACGCCGGTGCAGGTCCAGGTGACCGCAGGCGAAGCGGTCGTGCGGACCGACGAGGTCGTCACGACGCTCGAGGTCGAGAAGCTCCGAGCGCTCGGCCTGGCGAATGAGGGGAACGACTGGCGGGGCGCGATCGGACTCCTGCTCTGGGCGGGCCTCATCGCCGGAGTACTCGCGCTCTTCCTCGAGCGCTACGCGCCCGAGGCGTGGCTCGAGGACCGCAAGATGATCCTCGTCATTCTGTCGCTCGTCGCGATCACGGCCGCGGGCCGCGCGCTCGTTCCGGGCCACACGATCGCCGTGTATTTCGTGCCGTTCTCGGCGATCGCGATGATGCTCACCGTTCTCGTCGGCGGCCGGGCGGCGCTCGCCACGCAGATCGCGGGCGCGCTGCACGTCGGGATCATGTCCAGCCAGGTCGAGCTCGTCGCGTACGTGCTCGTGCCCGCCCTTCTTGGGATGGCCGCGGTTCGCCGTGCGACGACGGCGCGGGAATTCGCGATCGGCGCGGTCGCCGTGGCAGCCGGTGCCGTCGGTGTGATCCTCTCGTTCGTCCTCGTCAATCGCGCCGCAGATCCGCTCGGCGTCGCCCAGCTTCTCTCGGGCGCGCTCGTGAGCGGCCTCGGCTCGGGACTCCTCGCGTTCGCCGGGATGGCGATCCTCGGCCACGTCTTCGGGATCTCGACCGTGTTCGAGTTACGCGAGCTCGGCGATCCGAACCATCCGCTTCTGCGACAGCTCCTTCTGCGGACGCCTGGCACGTATCACCACTCGCTTCTCGTCGGAAACCTCGCCGAGCGTGCGGCCGAAGTGATCGGTGCCGATCCGCTCGTGGCCAGAGTGGGGGCGTACTACCACGACATCGGCAAGATGCGGAATCCGACCGCGTTCATCGAGAACCAGACCGGCCTGAACCCACACGACGAGCTCGATCCGCTCGTCTCCGCGGGCATCGTCGCGGCGCACGTCAAGGACGGGCTGGCTCTCGCGGACCGCTATCGCCTTCCCGAACGCATCCGCGAGATGATCCCTGGCCATCACGGAACGAGCGTCGTGAAGTACTTCTTCCAGATCGCCCAGCAGCGTGGCCAATCGCCGGACGAGCGCTCGTACCGGTATCCCGGACCACGTCCACACAGCAAGGAGGCTGGGATCGTGATGCTCGCCGATGGCACCGAGGCGTCGGTCCGCTCGCTCAGCGAGAAAAATCCCGAGACGATCCGCGCAATGGTCGACCGCATGATCGACGAGCGCGTCGCCGACGGCCAGCTCGACGAATGCGATCTCACTTTCCGCGACGTCGAGCGCATCAAGGACGCGTTCTGCGAGCTCCTGCTCGGCGTGTACCACGAGCGCATCCCGTACCCCGAGGACCGCATCACCCGCATCAAGCCCGCCGCGAGCGGCTAGCGCGATGCGCATCGCCATCGCCGGCGAGGCGCCATGCGAGCTCGCGCCGATCCGCCAGGCAATTCGCCGCGCCGTTCGACCCTACGGCCTGCCGCGTGATGCCGAGGTCCAGCTCGCGTTCGTCTCCGACGCGGACATGCGCGTCCTGAACAAGCGCTTCCGTCGGATCGACAAGACGACCGACGTGCTCTCGTTCGGCGAGGCGATCCCCGCGCGCGATCGCGGCACCGGGGCGATCGCGCACATAAACGGTCGCAGACGCGAGAACGGCGGACGCTTCGATCTGGGGGAGATCCTGATCAGCCCGGAGCGGGCTTCCAGACAAGCCCGGCGCCGCAGGAGACCGGTCATGGAGGAGGTCGCTTTCCTGGCGGCCCATGGCGTGCTGCATCTCCTGGGGTATGAGGACGAGACACCCGCTGGCTACCGCGAGATGCTCCGTCTCGGGCAGGATGCGGCTCGTCAAAAGTCGGTTAAGCGGTGAACCAAACGGACTAGTCGGCCGTTACCTGTGGTGGGTGCGCGCGGTCGGCTTCGTTCTCGCTTTCTCGCTCGTCATGGCCGTCTCGGCGCCCGTCCCCGCGCAGGCGAGCACCGCGGATCTCGTCCAACAGCTCGACGGACTGATCTCGTCCTTTCCGGGCGGCGCCGGTATCTGGATCGGCGACCCCACCGTCACGACCCCGCTTTTCACCCACGACCCTGACGAACAGGTGATCGCCGCATCGCTGTACAAGCTGGGCGTCCTGGCCGAGGCCGAGCGTCTGGTCGACGCCGGAGACCTCCATTACGGCGACGTGATCACGATCCAGCCCGAGGACATCACGGTCGACGGTTCGTTCGAGGACCCGGGCACGCAGCTCACGCTCGATGAAGCGCTCGAGGCCATGATCACGATCTCCGACAACGGATCGGCGCTCGCTCTCTGGCGCATCCTCGGGGGCGCGAACATCGATGCGACTCTCGAGAAGGCCGGCGTCAAGAACTTCCACGTCGCATTCGACGACACCGAGGACAACTGGGCAACGCCACATGCGATCGGCACGTTCTTCACGCTTCTCGCGAAGCGGCAGCTCATCTCGGCCGCTGCGTCCGATCGCATGCTTGCGCGGCTCGAGCACCAGCAGATCAACGACCGTCTCCCCGCGCAGCTCTCTGCGGACGTCGTCGTTGCCCACAAGACCGGCAACCTCACCGGCCTCGCGCACGATGCCGGCATCATTTTCACGAAGACCGGGCCGCGCGTCGTCGTCGCGATGACGTGGGGCGCCCCCGACGAAGATGCCGCGAACTTCATTTCATCGATCGGCTCGCTGGTCTACAGCGCGAACCTGCAGCCCGCCGCCAACGCCCGCTACCAGGTGTCGAAGACCGCGATCGCGGTCGACACTGGCACCGACACGCGAGTTATGGTGCCGATCACGAACATCGGCACGCGTCCGTGGACCTCGACCGGCGCTGGCACCGTCGGTCTCACCTGGGACCTGAACAACGCGCAAGGCGCGCTGCTCATGAGAGCGCCGAAGCCGCTGCCTC
>JALYLL010000074.1 GCA_030774255.1 Chloroflexota bacterium
GTCATCGTCGGCATCATCATCAGCGACGTCACGATCGTGGGGAACATCATCCGCGCGATCATCTACGCGGTCCTCGGCTTCCTGTACTTCGGCTATACGTGGACTGCGTGGCGCGCAACGCCCGGCCAGCGGATCCTCGGGCTCATGACGGTCGACGCGACCAGCGGCGCCGCGCTCACGTGGAACCAGGCGACGATGCGGTGGGCTTTTCTCTTCGGCCCCTCAGTCTTGAATTCGCTGTTCCCGGTCGGCGGCGGGCTCGGAGCGATCATCAGCCTCGTCATCCTCGCGTACTACATCTACCTCCTCTACACGACCGCGACCGACCCGAGGAAGCAGGGCCTCCACGACAAGCAAGCGAATTCCCTCGTGACCACGAAGATCGCCGCCGTCTAACTCGTCACCTTTTCGCGCGCGAAACACCGGCGGTAGAACTCGAGCGTGCGCTTCCACGAGGTGCACGCCTGTTCGTACCCAGGAGTCTTGGGGCCCTCGAGCGACGCCTTGAGGAAACCGTGACCTAGGCCGGGATAGATGTGGAACTCGTGTTCCACCACAGCCACCTCGAGAGCCGCGCGCAGCTTCGCGACGTTATCCATACCCGCGCCTTCGTCCTGATCGCCCCAGTGGCCGAGGATGGGGCCATGCATCTTCGCCGCGACCTCGACCGGCGAGGCCTCGGTGCGCGCGTCGGCTGGGAAGCCGTAGTACGAGACGGTCGCGGCGATGTCCTCGCGCCGCGCCGCGAGCAGGAGCGCCTGCGTTCCGCCCATGCAGAAGCCGATCGTCCCGACGTTGCCGTTCACGTCGGGCCGGCGCGCGCGCAGCCAGTCGATCGCCGCGGACATGTCGCGGCTCCAGCGCTTGAAATCGAGCTGCTTCGCGCGCGCCATCGCCGCTTCGCGGGTCGGCTCGGGAAGCGACCCTTCACGGAAGAAGTACTCGGGAGTCACCGCGACGAATCCGGCCTGCGCGAGGCGCCTCGCGAGCTGGTCGTAGAACGGGCTGCGGCCGAAGACGTCATTGATGACGAGGATCCCGGGCGCAGGCAGGCGCTCGGGAAACGCGATGAGCCCCGGCATGGTCCCCTCTTCCACCGGAATCGCCGCGTCCTCGACGCGGACATCGGGGATCGGCGCGCCAGGCGGTACCTCTGGATGACACACGGGCGGACCTCCTAGGTGGCGTCGCGACGATAACGCCCTGTGACGGCATGACGCGCCCGACCGACGGCGAGCCTCTTCGCCCACGCCGATCGGCTCTCGGCGACGATGGCGGTCGAAGCCCACTCCGCTTCGACAAGGTGAAGGCCGTGTTCGGCGTACGTCCCGCATCTGGAGACGATGAGCGAAGGCGTCACGTCCTCAAGCCCGTCGCGGCCGACCGCCGACATCAGCACACGCAGCTCCGCTCCGGCTTTCATGAGGCCCGCGATCGGTCCGAGGACCGAGCTCGATCCGTCGAGGACTCCACGCATCAGCGAGCCCCAGGGAAAATGAACGACTACCTCGTCGGCGAGGCGTGTCAGCTCCAGCGGGAGGCGCTCCACGCCTTCGACCAGGAACGCGGCGTTCGCGAGCCGCTTTCGCTTCGCACGCCAGGCGCCGCTTGTGAGGGCATCGGGATTGGCGTCGATGGCGATCGCGAAGGTGCCGGGCTCGGTCCGTGCGCGGTGCAGTACGTAGCCACCGTCACCCGCGCCCACGTCCACGAGGACCTGGCCGAACGCGGCGGCTACTGCGGCGATCTAACCGACGTCGACGTCGACGAGTTGTTTACCGGTAAGGCTGCGCATCTATGGATCTTAGCCGCGCACGACCACGCGATCGGCGTCTCGTTCACCGCGGTCCCTCCGCCCGCCGGGGCGATGGTAGTCGCGGCCGACCACTGGGAACCGATCCAGCCCGCCGGGTGTAGGGCTGGTGACGGCAAACAGCCGCAACGGAGGTGTCGCGATGTGGCGTGTTCTGCTCCTCGCTTCCCTGTTCGCGGTTCTGGGTCTGGGCACAGCTGCTTACGCTGAGTGCACGTCCTGCCTCACCTCCGTTTTCGTGAACCGCGGGGCGACGATCGACCTGACCTTCACGGCCACCTCTGACAACCCCGGCGCGCTACCGAATTCGGTCACCGCGGTCGTCATGCAGGTCGACGGTCAGCGGACCAAATGCCAGAACATCACCCTGCCGAAGGTGCAGAGCACTGACGGGACGGTGATGTACGCGGGGACCTTCTCCGCCTACGGCGTCTATTCGCACAGCGGACGCGTCGATCTCGGCGGAACGATCTACGACTTTGCGGTTCCGCTCGACGGCAAGCCCGGAACGATCGCGGTGGCGGCGGATCAGTCGCCGCTCACGGGCCGTGGCTTCACCGTACAGGTGAGCGCCGCACCGGTAACGCCTCATCCCGTGGCCGTGTACCTCGCGGACGCGGCACCGGCTGCGGCGGCAGAGCCGGCTCAGACCGGGCCACAGCTTCCCACGATCGATCGGACGTTCGCCATCGCCGGCGCGCTGATCCTCATCACGATCGTCGGCGCGTACGTCGATCGGCGCCGCGCGCTCGCGCGTAGCCTCGCGGGATAACCGCGCCGAACCCACGCAGCTTCGGTTCCCTTGTCGCGCTCATCGCGGCGAGCGCACTCGTCGCGGCGGGCTGGGCGTTCGTAAAGGAAGGCGACTGGATGCGCGGCCTGAACGACGCCTCGGGCCTTGCGAATCGGGTGCTGCCGACGACCGAGGCTGTTGATGCGGGCCGCGCGATCTACCGCGAACGTTGCATCGCGTGTCACGGCGATCGCGGCCGCGGCGACGGCGCCGCCGGCGTGACCCTCGATCCCAAGCCCGCCGACCTCGTGCTGCACGTCCCGCAACATCCCGACGGCGAGCTCTACTACATGGTCAGCGTCGGATTTCCCGAAAGCGCGATGCCTGCGTGGCGCTCAGTGCTGAGCGAGCAGCAGCGCTGGGAGCTTGTGCATTACCTGCGGGTGCTCGCGAGCGGGAATCCTTAGGCCTTGCGCGCTCCG
>JALYLL010000075.1 GCA_030774255.1 Chloroflexota bacterium
TCAGGAAGTTCTCGCGCACGTGCTCGCGCCCCGCTGCGGCCATGCGCTTCCGGAGTGCGGGATCGCGCAACAGGTCGAGACATCGTGCGGCGCACTCCTCGGGGCTCGAGACGAGGTATCCCGAGACACCGTCCTGGATCTGGATGACGATGCCGCCGACCTTACCGGCGACGACTGGTATTCCCTTCCACAGCGCCTCTGCGACGACGAGGCCGAACCCTTCGCGAAGTGACTTCTGGATCACGACCGCGGACGCGCGCTGGAACGCGTTCACCTCGCGGTCCTTGACGCCGTCGAGATTCGTGAACAGGAAGACGTCCTTGTCACTACCCGCGTGCTTCTTTGTCCGGTCGAAGTATTCCTGACCCTCGGGATCGTCGTCGGCGAGCGAGCCGATCATGACGAGCTGGACCGCGGGTACCTCTTTCTTCACGAGCCGGTACGCGTCGATCACACCGAGCGGGTCCTTCCACGGGTCGAAGCGCGAGACTTGAAGGAGGATGGGCCGAGCCGGGTCCACCTTGAACTTGCGGACGATCTCGCGCGCCTCGTCGATCGGCATGTCGCGGTTCTTCTCGGAGAAGGGGTCGATCGTCGGCGCCTGGATGAGCACCTTCTGCTTGAGGTCCGGCCGCACGAACTGCGGCATCGTCCAGATCGACGCGTCGTGCTCCTCGACGAACGGCTTGAGGAATGACCACACCGGCTGATGCGCGGTCGTGAGGTCGATGTGGCAGCGCCACACCCAACCGGCGCGATCGGGATCCTTCGCGAAGTGCCGGAGCGCCACCGCCTGCGGATCGTGCGCCAGGACGACGTCTGCGTCGGTGAGCTGCTCGGCGTTCTCGCGCGCGACGTCGAGGAAGAGCTTCTTTTCGGCGTCCGAGAGGTCGAGCTTCATGCCCTGGAGCGCGTTGTGGAATTTCTTGGTGATGTCATAGAAGGCGGGCGGCGCGTCCAGGACGGCCCAGTGCGCATCGACGCCTGCGTCGCGGAGGAGCGGGACGAGGTTCTGCAGGATCTCCGCGACTCCGCCGCCGTACGCGGTCGCGTTGATGTGCAGCATGCTGTGGCCCTTCGCCGCCTTCGCGAGCGTGCGGAGCTGCTCGTACCGCTCCTCGCCGATGACCTTGGCGTAGTCGGCGAGCGTCTTCTTCGCGGTGATCGGAACTGCGTGCACTTACTTGATCGAGCCGGCGAGGAGTCCTTGCACGAAGTAGCGCTGCAGGCTGAAGAAGACGATGAGCGGAACGATCATCAGCAGGAAGGCGCCCGCTGCGAGGAGGTGCCACTCGGTGCCGTACTGGCTGAGCAGGCTCTGGATCGCGCGCGTCATCGGGTACTTGGTCGAGTCCTGCACGAAGACGAGGGCCATGAGGAGATCGTTCCAGACCCAGAGGAACTGGAAGATGCCGTAGGCGGCGATCGCGGGGACCGAGACGGGCACGACGATCATCCGGAAGATCCGCACATCCGAGGCGCCGTCGATGCGCGCCGCTTCGATCATGTCGGGCGGCAGCGTGATGAAGAAGTTGCGCAGCAGGAAGATCCCGAACGGCAAGGCGAAGGCCGTGTGCGCGAGCCACACCGCGCCGTAGTTGCGCAAGAGCTGCAGGTCAGGGAGCAGCTCGCGCATGCCGGTGAGCACCGGGATGAACGCGACCTGCACCGGCACCATGAGGAGCCCGACCACGATCAGGAAGAGGCTGTCGCGGAACGGGAAGCGCATCCATGAGAACGCGTACGCGGCCATGGCGCAGATCGCAAGCGGGAGCAGTGTCGAGGGGACCGTGATGAAGATCGTGTTCAGGAACGCCTGAAGCATTCCTTGCGCCTGGAGCACCTGGCTGTAGTTCTCGAGGGTCAAGTGCAGGTTGAAGATGTCCCACCAACCCGTGGCTTGGATGTCCGCGCGCGGCCGGAACGAGGTCACGAGGAGGCCGAGCGTCGGCACCAGCCAGATGAGCCCGATGAGGCCGAGGAAGACGTGGATCGCGGTTCGGTTCAGGGCGGCGACCGCGCGTCCGGCGGGAGTCCGCGGGCGCGACCCTGCCATCCCTTCCGCAAGGACGCTCACGTCACCGACCCGGCGCGGAAGCGCCGCACGTTGAAGATCATGATCGGGGTGAGCAGGACGAGCATGACGACCGCGACGGCGGCCCCGTAGCCCCACTGTCCCGCCCCGAACGCCTGCTGATACATCGTGAACGCGATCACCTGACTGGCGGTGCCAGGTCCGCCGCCGGTCATCACGAAGATGAGGTCGAAGAGCTTGATGACGTTTACGACGAGCGTCACCGCGAGGACCGATATGGGCAGGCTCACCATCGGCAGGATCATCCGGAAGAAGATCTGGCGCTCGTTCGCGCCTTCCACCCGGGCTGACTCGATGACCTCTGCCGGGATGCTCTTCACCGCAGCCGAGAGGATGACGGTCGCGAATCCGACCGAACCCCAGATCCCGACCGCGATCAACGCGAAGTTGACGATCCCCTGGTCGCCCAGCCAGGCGACCGGGCCGATCCCAAGGCTGCCGAGGATGGCATTGAGTAGGCCGATGTTGTCCGGCGAGTAGACGAACTTCCAGATGACGGCGAGCGCCGTCGCTGCGATCGCCATGGGAATGAACACGATCGCCTTGAGGACAGCCTCGTA
>JALYLL010000076.1 GCA_030774255.1 Chloroflexota bacterium
AGCATGCTCGCGAGCCTGGGAGTCATCGCGATCGCGGCCACGCCGGTGCGGGTCGGCGGGCGGTTCGCCGCCTCGCTCGCCTTCGTTCACACGGACCGTCCTCGGGAGTGGACCGCCGACGACGCGCGCCTCATCGAGTCGGTCGCACAGGAGCTCCGCGGGGCGATCGCCGCGGCCGAGGCGTTCGAGCAACAGCGCGCCGCGGTCGCCGAGCTCGAGCAGCTGAACCGCGCGAAGAGTGACTTCGTTTCGATCGTCAGCCACGAGTTTCGTACGCCGCTCACGGGTATTCAAGGATTCTCAGAGATGATGCAGAGCGAGGACCTCACGCTTGAGGAGATGCGCGAGTACGCCGGTGACATCAACAAGGACGCGCACCGGCTCAATCGGATGATCACCGAGATGCTCGACCTCGACAAAATGGAGTCCGGGCGCATGGAGATCCACCGGGAGGCGGTGGACCTGAACGCGATCGTGAGCGAGGCTGCGGACCGCATGCGCCCGAACGCGCCGCGACATCCGCTTGCGCTGCGGCTCGATCCGACCGTCGGAGAGGTGAGCGGCGATCGCGACAAGCTGACCCAGGTCATGTCGAACCTCCTGAGCAACGCGGTCAAGTACTCGCCTGACGGCGGCGAGATCGTCGTGAGCACTCGCGCCGAGGGCAACGCGGCGCACGTCGTTGTGCGCGACCACGGGATGGGCATCCCAGAGGCCGCGCTCGGGACGATCTTCGAGCGGTATGGCCGGGTCGAATCGTTGGCGACGCGCCATATCCAGGGCACGGGCCTCGGTCTCCCCATCGTCCGCCAGATCGTTCAGCTCCACGGCGGCTCGGTCTGGGTGGAAAGCACGGTCGGGGAGGGCTCGGTGTTCCACGTCACGCTGCCGCGCGGCGCGGCCGCCCGCGCCGACGTCGCGGAGGCCGCCTCGTGACGACCCACGACGTGACGTAATCTTCAGCGACGTGGAGATGGCCGAGATCACTGAGCTGCGCGTTCGCGTCGCGCGCTTCTCGAAGAACTAGTGGCCGGGGAACGCATCCTCTTCGTCGACGACGAGGAGCAGATCCGGAAGCTGCTGTCGACGTGGCTCGGGAGGCACGGGTACGAGGTCACCGTCGCCAACGACGGCTGGGAGGCGCTCAAGGCCATCCGCACGAAGGCGCCGGATCTCGTGATCACGGACGTGAACATGCCGAACATGAACGGCCTAGAGCTCACCCGTCGCATGCGCGCGGATCATCGGACGGCTCGGATCCCCGTAATCATGCTGTCGGCACGCAAGCAGGCCGACGACGTCCTCAGTGGATACGCCGAAGGGGCGGACGAATACATCCCCAAGCCTGTCGAGATGGCGGTCCTCGCGGCGAAGGTCGAGGTCCTCATCAGGCGGTTCGCCACGACGCGCGGCGAGGCCGTGGCGAAACGAGGCGGCAATGTCATTTTGTTCGTCCACGGCAAGGGCGGCGTCGGCTGCACGACGCTCGCGGTGAACGCGGCGGTCGCGCTGGCGGCGACCACGATCTATCGCGTGACGCTGCTGGACCTGAACCTCGAATTCGGCAACGCTCCGATGTTGATGAATCTGACCTCGAGCCGCACGCTCGCCGACCTGGCCGAGAACGCACACGAACAGCTCGACGAAGCCACCTTCCTGACGTACCTCGAGCAGGACCGAAGTGGCGTGCGCGTCCTCGCGGGCTCCGACGTACCCGAACGCGCCGAGCTCGTCACGGTCCCGGCGGTGCAGCAGGCGATCGACCACCTCCAGAAGCAATCGGACTACGTCGTGATCGACGCACCGGCGAGCTTCTCCCAGCAGGTGCTCGCGGCGCTGGACGTCGCGGATGCGGCGGTGATCGTGACCTCCGCCCATCTGCCGTCGCTCAAGGCGACGAAGCAGGCGCTGGAGGTCCTCGAGAAGCTCTCGTATCCGGTCGAGCGGACGGTCCTCGTGGTGAATCGCACGAGTGCCGCCGGCGTTGAGATGGACCACGTCGCGCGCTTCTTCAACCGCAAGCCCGACATCGTCGTGCCCTACACGGAGGCCTGCGATGACGCCGCGGACCGCGGCCGGCCGCTCACGGTCCTTCACCCGGACAGCGCGGCGTCGAAGGTCATCCGCGATCTTGCGGCGCGCATCGCGGTCGCGGCTCCCTCAGGCCGGTAACTCCGCGGCCTGAACCAGCGGGCAGCCGCACACGTACACATCACATCGCTCGGGGAGGATCCGCATGGATGGTCTGAACGACGCACAGCGCTATTTCGTCGAGGAGCACATCGAAGACTTTCGCGATGGACTGATCGGCCGCCGCGAGCTCATCCGGAGGGTCGCGATCGTCGTCGGTAGCGCGGCTGCCGCGACGACACTGCTCGCGGCATGCGATCTCAGCCCACGGTCCCTTGCCAGCGCGACGCCGACGGCGTCATCGACCGCGACCGCGTCACCGACCCAGGGCCTGGTCGCGCAGCCTTTCGCGACACCGCCGCCCGCGGCGACGACGGACGGCGTCACGGTCAAAGAGAACGACCCCCGCATCACGGTCTCGAAGCCCGAGATCAAGGGCACTGACGGCGCGTCGCTCTTGGCGTACGTGGCGAAGCCGATCGCCAGCGGGCGCGTCCCCGGCGTGATGGTGATCCACGAGAATCGCGGTCAGACCGAGCACATCCGCGACGTCGTGCGCCGCGCCGCGACCGCGGGCTTCGTCGCCGTGAACATCGACCTCACCGCGCGGCAGGGCGGCGGCGACAAGCTCGGCGACGCGGTCACCGGCGCCATCGGGAATCTCCCGCTCGCGCAAAAGCTCGACGACCACGCCGCGGCTCTCACCTATCTCAAAGCGAACACATCCGGCACCGTCGGGGCCGTCGGTTTTTGTTTCGGCGGCGGCGAGGTGTGGAACCTGTTGGCGGCCGGTGCGGACCTCCGGGGAGCGGCGCCGTACTACGGGCCGCAACCCTCGAACTACCAGGACATCGGCAGCAAGACGAAGGCAGCGACGGTCGCCGTGTACGCCGAGCAGGACACGCGCATCACCGCGACGGCGCCGCAGATGGAAGAGCAATTGAAGAAAGCCGGTGTGCCCAACCAGATCCTGGTCTTCCCGGGCGTGAACCATGCCTTCCACAACGACACCGGCGCACGCTACGCGCCCGAGGCGGCGCAGAAGGCGTGGGTCGCAACGATCGAGTGGTTCCGGAAGTACCTCGTCTCTTGATCGGGCTCAGACCGCGGGTTCCCGCACCTGGAGCTCGATCGCGAAGAGGAAGAACGACGAGAACACCGTCTGCAACCCGAGAAGCATGGCGACGAGGGCGAAGAGTGCCGGGCGGACCTCGTTCAGGGGACCGAAGCCCGACGCGACCCACGTCGCGGCGATCCCAAAGTCGACCACGAAGCCGATCAAGAACAGGATCGCCCCCGCGAGCAGGCCTCGCTCGAGGCTGAACACGCGGCGAAGAAGGCGAAGCGTCCTGTCCGTCGGCTGCAGACGCAGCGTGACGGCGAGGGTCTTCGCGTAGAGGCCGATCGAAAGGATCTGAAAGCCGATCAAGGTGAGGAGCGCACCGAGGACCATCACGTGGATGTCGAAGAGTCGGCCAAGGAGGACGACGGGCCCGGGCAGAAGCGCCACCAGCAAGACGAGGCCGACGGCGAGCATGGCGAGCCCGGGAGCCACGAAAAGGTGGGTCGGGCTATAGAGCATGAGGAAGCGAAGGTGCCGCCATCCGTCCGGGATCGTTCGCAGCTTCGAGCGCCCGCCGCGCACGCGGTAGTTGACCGGGACTTCCCCGATCCGTAAACGGGATCGGGCCGCGTTGACGACCATCTCGCTGGCGAATTCCATTCCCGGCATCCGCAGGCGAAGGTCGTCGAGGACGTCGCGGCGGAACGCACGCATACCGCAGTGCGCGTCATCCACGCCCGTCCGGTACAGGAGATTCAGAACGCCCGAGAGGACCGGGCTACCGATGTGTCGGTGCGTCCACGGCATCGCGCCGGGCTCGATGCGGCCCTTGAACCGCGAGCCCATCACGAGCTGGTCGCCTTCCCTGATCCGATCGAGGAACGCGGGAAGCGCGGCGAAATCGTAGGAGCCGTCGGCGTCGGCCATGACGATCACATCGCCTTGGGCCGCGGCGAACCCGGCCATGTAGGCGGCCCCGTATCCGCGGCGGCGTTCATGAACAACGCGGGCCCCTGCCGCGGCCGCGGCCTCCAGCGAGCCGTCGGTCGAACCGTTGTCGACCACGACCACCTCACCCGCGACGCCGGCCTCCTCCATCGCGTCCTTCGCCTCGCGCACCACGGCGGCGACACTATCGATCTCGTTGAGGCACGGCAGGACCACCGACACGCCTTCGCTCACGGGCGTGAGGCTAGCAGTCGTTACGAGGGCGAAACCCGCATGCGGCGGAAGAGCGGCGCGATGCGCCGCAGGTCACTTCTTTTCGAGCATCGCGCGGAGAGCTTCGCGTCCTTCAGGTGTGGCGTCCGATTTTTCCGGCACGATGATCTTCGGCTCTTCCGGTGGGGGCGCGGCACCGTGGGGGTCGAAGTCTTCACCGCCCGCCTTCTTGATCGCTTCGCGTTCGGCGTCCGGCGAATCGAGACCGACGAGCTTGTCGACCGTCTTGCGATTCCGGATCGACCGAGCGAGGGATGCCAGCACCGCCGGTGAGCGAAGGGCCTGCGGATCGACCTGCGCGAGCGGCGACATCGCGGCCTGAGCCGCGAGCTCGTCACCGGAGACCGTGACGCCTTCCTTGCGCGCGATCGCATCGAGCACGAGGAGCGACTTCGCGCGCCGCTCCGCGACAGGACGCCACTCCGTGCGGATGTCGTCCTCGGTCTTCCGCGCCTGGAGCAGGAATTTCTCCCAGGTGACGCCCTCCTGTTTCACGCGCGCTTTGAGGTCGTTCACGAGGTGCTCGAGCTCGTCCTCAACGAGCAGCTCCGGGACCTCGACGGTGGACGTCTGCATCGCGTGCTCGACCGCCTTGTCGGCGGCCTCGTCACGGGCCTCGTGGAAGGCGGCATGCGCGAGCTCGTTGCGGACGGCCTTTCGGAGGGCGACGATGTCTGCCACGCCGACGGTCTTCGCGAACTCGTCGTCGAGGGCAGGCAGCACCTTTTCGGCGACCTGAGACGGCCGGATGCTGAACGACCCGGTCTTGCCGGCGAGCTCACTCTCGCTCGCATCGTTCGGGAATCCGAGGTCGAGCTTCTTTTCCTCGCCCACCTTCATGCCGACGAGCGCTTCGCCGAGACCGGCGATGCCAAGATCCTTGCCCGCCTCGATGTGCGCATTACGCGCGAACGGCGGGAGCGTCTTTCCGGCTACGGCCGCGTCGATGTCGACGGTGAGGATGTCGCCGGGTTTCGCCTCGCGGTCCACCGGCCGGAGCTGGGCATGCGTATCGCGCATCGATGAGATCGTCTTGTCGACTTCTTCCTCGTTCGGCGGTCCCGGCTCGACTTTCGCGCCGTGCGCCAGGTAATCGCCGAGGCCGACATCGGGGCGCACGACGACCGTCGCCGTGTATCGGAGGGGCTCGCCTTCCTTGAGCTGCGTCAGCTTCGCGTCGGGGCGGTCGATCGGCTCGATCCCCTCGGCGTCGACGATCTCGCGATACGTCTGGTCCATCAGATCGTCGGCTGCGTCTTCCCAAAGATGCTCCTTGCCATACGCACGCTCGTACATCCCGCGCGGCGCTTTGCCCGGACGGAAGCCCGGGATCTTCGCTCGCTGGACGTGTCGTTCGAAGGCGGCATCCGCCGCGCGCCGCAGCCGCTCGGCGTCCACCTCGACGTCGAGAGTGACCTTCGATCCCACTTCACGACGGAGCGTGTGCTTGACGGATGGCGGCACGGTCTTCGGGGAGTTCTGCATGGAGATACGCCAATGGTAATCGGGTACGCTCGGGGTCAGCAGGTGTTCTTCTACGAGATCCATGAAGGCGACGAGGACCTCGGCAGTGCCGTGCTCCTCGCACACGAACGCCGCTTCGAGCCGGTCGAGTTCTTCGGGCTGGTGAAGAAGGCGCGCGCGCTGCTCGTGGATTCGTACGAGGAAGACTCGCTCGCCGAGGCGATAGCGAATGAGCTCGGGCGAACGGCTGGATTCATCCACGTGACCGACGAGCTCCTCGTGGCGTCCGTCAACGTCGACGTCACCGAAGAGGGGACGTTCCTTGTCTCCGAAGAGGCCGGCGACCGCAGCGTGTTCCTTTCCCGCGACGACGACATCGAGAACTGACGGTTTGACGATGGAACGCGTGGGCTTCGTCGGGCTTGGGATCATGGGCTCGCCGATGGCGCGAAATGCCATCAAGGCCGGCTTTCCGGTCACCATCACGAATCGCACGCTGGACCGCGCCAAGCCGCTCGAGGAAGCGGGCGCGACCGCGCTGCGCACCCCGAGGGAAGTCGCCGAGCGTTCCGACATCGTCGTCACGATGGTCACCAGCTCGCCCGACGTGGAAGCAGTGACGTTCGGCCCGGACGGTATCGCGGCCGGCGCTCACCCCGGCCTCCTCGCGATCGACATGAGCACGATCAGCCCCGCGGCATCCCGCGAGATCGCGAAGCGTGCGGCGGCGAACCGGCCGCCCTTCCACACGCTCGACGCACCGGTGTCGGGTGGCGAGGTCGGGGCGATCGAGGCGCGGCTCGCGATCATGGTCGGTGGTGACGAAGGCGACGTGAAGCGTGCGATGCCGCTCTTCGAGGCGCTCGGAAAAACGATCGTTCACATCGGCGATCACGGCGCGGGTCAGGCCTGCAAGCTTGCGAACCAGATCGCCGTCGCGATCAACAATCTCGGCGTCTCGGAGGCACTCGTCTTCGCGAAAGCGCAGGGGATCGATCTCGAGCGCACGCGGCAGGTGATCGCGGGCGGCGCGGGCGCCTCGTGGGCCATGCAGAACTACGCGCCGAAGATGCTCGCCGGCGACTTCCGTGCCGGTTTCATGGTGGACCTGCAGCAGAAAGATCTGCGACTCGTGCTCGACAACGCCTACGGCGATCACGTTTCCCTTCCCGGAACCGCGCTCGTGCACGC
>JALYLL010000077.1 GCA_030774255.1 Chloroflexota bacterium
GACAAGGAGCGCCTCGCGCTCCAGCGGAGCGGCGCCGACTCGGTCGCATCGTCGCTCCTCGCGAAAGCCGAGCAGCTCGGGTCCGTGAAGGTCGTCGCCGAGAACGTCGGCGAGGCCGACCTCAAACACCTCCAGGCTCTCGCCGATCGGGTGCGCGAGGGGCTCGGCACCGGTGTGGTCATCCTCGGCGGGCATCGGGACGGGAAGGCCGCCCTCCTGGTGACGGTCACAAAGGACGTGACACAGAAGGTGAGCGCCGACTCCGTCATCAAGGCGGTGCAGGGCGTCTTCGAAGCGAAGGGCGGTGGCCGGCCGGAGAGCGCCTCGGCGGGTGGGGGAACCCCGACCCGGCTCGGCGAGGCCGTTGCCGCGGCACGGACGGCGGTCCGGGAGCGTTTAGACGGCGGTGGCTAGGGACCGAGCGCGCGAGACGGCGGGCGGGCCCCGCGTCGCGGGCATCGAGCTCGCCGCGGGTGTGGTCCGCGCTGTGGTCGCCCGCGCCGAAGGCGGACGGCTTCGCGTCGTCGGTCGCGGCGAGACCGCCTTGGCCGCCGATGCGATCGCTGGCGGCCTGGTCGTCGAGCCCGGAGCCGTGACCGGCGCGGTTGCGGCCGCCCTCGCGGCGGCGGAGCGCGGCGTGCCGTCCGACCGCACCATGATCGCCATCGACGGCGATGACGTGCGCACGTACCACGTGAGGACGCCGTTCGACCGCGAAGAGTCGGCGACCCCGATCGTCCGCGCCGAGGCCGAGCGTGCGGTCCGAGAGGCGCGCGAGGAAGCGGGGCGGGTCGCCCAGACCGCGGTCGCGGACGATCCCGCACTTCGCGGATTTGCGACGGCGCGCCTCTCCGACGACGTCGCCGCGCTGGTGCTCGACGGGCGCGAGCTCGATTCGATCGAGGGCTATCACGGCCGCACCCTCGAGGTGCACACCGACATCGCCGTCGCGCCGCTCGTCCTTTCGGGCGCGGCGCTGGCTACGGTCGCGGCGCGCCGTCACCCGACGGCCGTGCCCGGCGTCTACGCGCTGGCCCGCCTCGTAGCGGCGTCGGGAATCGCCGACGCCGGCGTCGTCCGCGTTGGCGCGGACGTGACCGCGCTCGCCATCGTGCGCGAGCGTCGCGTCGTCGGGACCCGCGTGTTCGGCCTCGGCCGCGACGCGTTCGCGACACGCGAGGACACGCGCGACGACGATGCGCGCGTGTGGGCCGAGATCGTCGCGCTCCCGCTCTCCGACAACGCGCAGCCACCGGAGCGGTGGTTGTTCGTCGGGGTCCCCGAAGCCCTCCTCGCACTTCCGAACGCGCTGGCGAAGATCGTCGGCGAGTCGCGTGGAAGTGCGGCACGCATCGGTCCGCTCACGCCGAGCGTGGCCAGCCGGGTCTTCTCGGACGTACCACTGAATGCAGAGGATCTCGTCGCAGCCGGCGCGGCCGCGCTCGCTACAGAGGTGTACTCGTGACCGTCGAGACCGCGCCCGCTCGCCGAACGGTCATCGACCTCGGCGGCGACGCGACCATCCTCGACGCCGCGCAGCGCCTCGATGCGGCCGAGTCGCCGGATGTTGTCATGGTCGTTCCCTCGGGCGCGCCGCTCACGCGCAATGCGATCTTCCTCGAGGCGCTCCGGCGGCGCGCGGCGGATCGTCGTCTCGTTCTCGTCTCGCCGGAGGCGCGGGCGCGGTCCCTCGCGTCGTCGGTGCACATGAAGGCCTTCGCGAGCATCTCGGCGCTCGATCGGCACGAGCTCGACGCGACCGAGCACCTCACCGACGCACGCCGGGCCGCGATGTCGACGAGAGTCCGCCGCGCCACGCACCGCCGGGCGACCTCGCCGCTTCGCGCGCTGGCCGTGTTCATGAGCCTCGTCACGGCGGCGGGGATCCTGCTCGCGGTCGTCGGTCCGTCCGCGACGATCGTCATCGCCGCGACCCCGACGCCGCTCGGTCCCTTCGAGTACGACCTTCGCGCCGGACCGAACGGCGGCGACATCAGGGCGCAGACGCTGTTCGACCAGAATCTCACTGCGAAAACGACCGGCACGGCGACCGGCTCTAGGCCCGACGAGACGAAGGCGACCGGGCAGGAGCAGTTCAAGAACCTCACGACCAATGACATCCGCATTCCGGCAGGCACGCTCGTTCAGACCAATGACAGCCCGCCGGTGCGCTTTCTGACGACGGAGGAGAAGGTCCTTCCGCGAAGCACCATCCTCCCGCCCACGATCGGACAGGTGCTCATCAATATCCAGGCGATCGATGTCGGACCGAAGGGCAACGTCGCGGCGGACAAGATCACCCGAGCCCCGAGCACCGATTACATCGTGACGAACCCGGCGGCGACGACCGGAGGAAAGGCCGACCAGATTCCCGTCGTGACGCCCGCCGACTACGACAAGGCGGTCAGCCAGTCCGATGCGGACGTGAAAGCGAAGGCCGAACAGAGGACCGTGGAGTGGAAGGCCGGGTCGCCGAAAGGGACGAACGTGTACGGCGTGCTTTGGAAGCGAACCGGCGTGGTCACGGCGGCGAGCGACGTCGTTGGGAAGGAGCTGACGAAGGACAAGCCGACCTTCGAGATCACCGTGACCGGCAGCGCGACCGCGTACGCGGTGACCGCCGACGAGCCGAAAACGACCGCGGTCGCCAAGCTCAGGCAGGAACTGTCCTCGGGTATGGAACTCGATGAGACGAGCGCCGTGGTCAACGAGGTGTTCGGTGCGTCGGTCCAGGACGACGGCGTGCACTGGCGCGTGCGCGCGCAGGGCAAGCAAGTACCGCAGCCGAAAACGACGCAAATGACCGCGGCGCTCGCCGGACAGGACTACGCCGCGGTCGGCCCGCTTGCAGAGCAGCTCGGGTTCAAGCTCCGGAGCATCACGCCCTGGCCGGAGTGGTGGCCGCGCCTTCCCGTGCTCGATTCGCGGATCACGATCGTTGTCGAGTCGCTGCCGCCCGCAGCGAGCGTCCCGTAACGGGTGCGGTATCTCGCGCTGGACGTCGGCGACCGCCGCATCGGCCTCGCCGTTGGTGATGACGCGCATGGTCTTTCTCGACCGCTGCGGACGCTCCTCCGGCGAAGCGTCGTGAAGGATCTCGTCGAGATCGAGCGCATCGCGCGCGAGGAGGCGGTCGACGCGTTGATCATCGGGCTGCCCCTGACGCTGAGCGGCGAGGAAGGCCACCAGGCCGAGCGCGTGCGGCGTTTCGCGACCGCATCCGAAAAGCTCGGGCTTCCGGTGCGGCTCTACGACGAGCGGCACACGTCGAGCGAGGCCGAGATTCGCGGCGCGCGCGATCTCGACGCAGGCGCGGCGACGATCCTCCTCGAAGACTTTCTCGCGCAGCGTGCTCGCTGATGGGGTTCCGCGGGCCGCGCCCAGCGCAGGAACGGTCTGCGACAGGGCCTTTGATCTTCGTTCTGCTGATCGTCGGCCTGCTGGTCGGCGGTTTCGTCTTCGGACGCCCGATCGCCGAGGACGCCATCGTCGCGCAGGTCCAGGAGCACGACACGCTTCTCCGGCAATCGATCATCCGCGGGCTCGTGGCGGATCGCGTCGGCGGTGAGCCCGATCTCGCGAAGGACCCGAACGCCGAATCGCGCACCTTCGTGATCTCCCGCGGCGAGACCGCGGGCTCCATCGCGCAGCGGCTTCAGGACTCCGGCTTCATCCGCTCCGCGCTCGCGTTCTCGTACCTTTTGTACGACACCGGCCAAGAGACCTCGCTGCAGTCCGGGACGTACACGATCTCCGCAGCCCTCACCCCGCGCGAGCTCGCGCGGGTGTTCGAGAAGGCTCCCAGCGAGCAGACGGTGCTGCGGATCATCGAAGGCTGGCGCCTAAGCGAGACGGCAGCGGCCGTGAACAAGGTGTTTCCCTCCATCTCGGCGGACGACTTCACGAAAGCGGCGGTGGTCGGGCAGCGCCACAACACGGTGCTCGCGGGTCTTCCGCCCGAGACCTCGCTCGAGGGGTTCCTGTTCCCGGATACGTACTTCTTCAAGCCGACGGCGACGGCGACGCAGATCGTCGACGCGCTGCTCGACCAATTCGAGCTGCGGGTCGGCCAGACGCTGCGGCAGGCCGCCGTTGATCGCAAGACGACGATCTACGACATCGTGAAGCTCGGCTCGATCGTCGAGCGAGAGGCGCGCGACCGAAAAGAGAGCGCCACGATCGCGGGCGTGTACACGAATCGGCTCGATATCGGGATGAAGCTCGACGCCGACCCGACGGTCCAGTACGCGCTCGGCGACTGGAAGGAGCTGAGCCTCCCCGACCTCGAGGTCGACTCGCCGTACAACACGTATCGGGTCGCGGGCCTGCCGCCGACCCCGATCTGCAGCCCGGGCCAGGCAGCGCTCGAAGGCGCCGCCAAGCCGGAGAAGCATCCGTACTTCTACTTCGTGGCGAAGAACGACGGCACCGGCGACCACGCCTTCGCGAGGACGCTCGAGGAGCACGAGGCCAACAGGGTTAAGTACGGAAATAAGTGAGGAGCGGCGCGCTTCGCGCTTCGCTGCGCGCCCGGGGGCCCCTACCCCCTGGGCCCCTGCCCCTGCCGGCGACGAACGAATCCACCAGCCCCGAGCGTGTCTCGGCGAAGCCGAGATCAAGCAAATACGGGAACAAGTAACCCGTGAGTCAGGTGTGGCTCATCGGGCGTCCTGTCGCGCACTCGCTGTCGCCCGCGATGCACAACGCCGCATTCGCGAAGCTCGGGCTGCCGCATCGCTACGAGGCGAAGGAGACCGCGGACGACGAGCTCGCCGCGACGCTCGACCGCATGCGCCGCGACGAGGACGTGCTCGGCGCGAACGTGACGATCCCGCACAAGGAAGGCGTGTTGCGCCTGCTGGATGAGGTCGACGACGAAGCCCGTCGGATCGGCGCGGTGAACACGATCGTCTCGCGCGGGGCTCGGCTCATCGGCTACAACACGGACAAGTACGGATTCGAGAAGGCTCTCGAGACGAGCTCGGTTGAGTTCCCTTTCTTCGAGAAGAAGATCCTGATTCTCGGCGCGGGTGGCGCAGCTCGCGCGTGCGCTCTGTCGCTCCTCGAGCACGGGAACGACGTCGACATCGCTAACCGCGATCCCGCGCGTGCGGACGCGCTGGCACGCTCCATCGAGGTCGACGGTCGGCATCCCCAGACGGTCCAGTGGCCGAAAGGCCACACGCCTGTAGACGCAGTAGTGAACGCCACGCCGCTCGGACTGAAGGGGGAAGAGGCCCTCGAGGACGTCCAACTGCCGCCGTGGGTGATCGATCTCGTCCCGACCGCGGCGGAAACGCCGCTCGTCAAGCGCGCGAAAGCAACTGACAATGTGACCGTCGTGGACGGTCTCAGCATGCTTCTCCACCAGGCCGCGCGCTCGTTCGAGCTTTGGACGGGCGTGGCCGCCCCGCTCGAAGTGATGCGCGCGGCACTCCCGCGACCGGTATGAGGTTCCTCACCGCCGGCGAATCCCATGGCCCCGGCGTGATCGCGGTCATCGACGGCGTGCCTGCCGGTCTCGCCGTGTCCCCGGCGGAGATCGACGCGGATCTGCGCCGACGGCAGCTTGGCTACGGACGCGGCGCTCGCCAGAAGATCGAGCGCGACGAAGTGCGCATCACCGGCGGGATCCGCCAGGGTCGCACGACCGGCGCCCCGATCGCGCTCCAGATCCTGAACCGCGATGCCGTGAACTGGGAGCGCGTCATGAGCGTCGAGCCGGTCGCGGAGCCGCCTGATCCCGTAACGCGGCTGCGTCCGGGGCACGCCGACCTCGCCGGCGCTCTCAAGTTCGGCCACGAGGATGTGCGCGACGTCATCGAGCGCGCGAGCGCGCGCGAGACCGCCGCGCGCGTCGCCGCAGGCGCGGTCGCGAAGGTGCTGCTTCGCGTCGTCGGGACGGAGGTGCTGAGCGAGACGCGGTCGATCGGCGATGTCTCGAGCGTCCCCAACTTCGATCGCGACGCGATCGAGGCGAGCGAGGTGCGAAGCTCCGATCCAAAAGCGAGCGCCGCGATGGTCGCCGCGATCGCCGCGGCGCGCGAGGCGGGGGACACGCTCGGCGGTGTCGCCGCGGTACGCGCGAGCGGGGTCGTCCCCGGTCTCGGTTCCTTCGCGGAGTGGGACCGGCGCCTCGACGGCCGGATCGCACAGGCGCTCATGTCGATCCAGAGCGCGAAGGGCGTGCAGTTCGCCGACGCGTTCACCGCGTCCCGCGAGCGCGGGAGCGCGGTCCACGACCCCATCGAGGTCCGCGATGGCGCCTTCGTCCGGACCCGCAATCGCGCGGGCGGTCTCGAGGGCGGGGTGACGAACGGCGAGGACATCGTCGTCGATGTCGCCTTCAAGCCGATCTCGACGCTGATGAAGCCGCTGCCGTCGGCGGACCTGCGCACCGGCGCGCCGTCGCCCGCGCACGTCGAGCGCAGCGACGTGTGCGTCATACCCGCGGCGGGAGTCGTCGCCGAGGCGATGCTCGCCCTAGTGCTCGCGGACGCGCTCTGCGAGAAGTTCGGGAACGACAGCGTCGACGACATCTGCGCCGCGGTCGAGCGATACCGCCAGCGGCTTCGTCCCATCGACGCTCGATAGATGTATGTCGAGCGACGAGTGGCTTTGCCACGAGGAGCGAGTCGTCCAGCCTTGAGCTTCTCTCCCCGCGAAGCGGGAGATTGATCAGGTGCACATCTTCCTCGTAGGGCCGCCCGGGATCGGAAAGTCGTCGGTGGCGCCGGTACTGGCACGCCACTTCGGCGCGGCGGTCGTCGAGCTCGACCGGGAGATCCAGCGCCGCGCGGGAAAGCCAAACAAAGACCTCATCGAGCAGGACGGAATGGATCGCTTCCGCGATGTCGAGTCGAGCGCCTTGATGCGACTCGCGCCGACTCCGTCGTGGGTCGTCGTTGATACCGGCGGCGGCGCGCCGGTCCGCGATGACAACCGCGCGTTGATGCGTAGGCTCGGGTTGATCGTCGGCCTGCGCGGCTCGCTGAACCGGGTGGCGTCGGGGATCGCCGCGACCCAGGCGAAGCGCCCGTACCAGAACGTCGCCCCGCGCGACCGGGCGCGCCGCGTGCTGCAGGAGCGCAAGTCCGCCTATGCCGACACCGACATCACATTCGACGTCGACGGTGCCAGCATCGAGGAGACCGCGCGGGCGATCGCGGCGTGGCTCGTCTCGGCGCGCGGCGTGCGGATCGATGTCGCCGGTCCGGAACGACCGTGCCGTGTGCTCATCCGTGCGGGCCTCCTTGATCACGTCGGTCCGCACCTTGCCGACCTCGGCTGGCGCGGTCGCGTCGCGGTCGTCAGCGACCGGGCCACCGCATCGCGATACGAGGCTGCCGTGCGTCACTCGCTCGACGCGGTGGGTCTGAGCTCGGTCCCGATCCGCGTTCCTGGTGGCGAGCGCGGCAAGCGTCTGTCGGTCGCGGCGCGGCTCTGGGATTCGCTCGCGCGCGAGGGGATTGGCCGCGACGGCGGCGTCCTCGCGCTCGGCGGCGGCAGCGTCGGCGACGTCGCGGGCTTCGTCGCGGCGACCTACCTGCGAGGGATCCGCGTCGCGCAGATCCCCACGACGCTGCTCGGCATGGCCGACGCATCGATCGGAGGAAAGACCGCGATCGACATCGCGGCGGGCAAGAACCTCGTCGGCGCGTTCCACTCGCCAGACGCCGTGTTCGCCGACCTCACCGTGCTCGCGACCCTGCCGGCGCGCCAGCTCTCGTCGGGTCTCGCGGAGGTGACGAAGTGCGCGTTCCTCGCCGACCGCGAGTCGGTCGCGCAGCTGGATCGTTCTCTCGAGAACGTCCGCGCGGGCGATCTCGGCGCGATCCTCGCCGCGGTCACGATCGCCGCCGAGGTGAAGGGTGGCATCGTGAGTCAGGATCCGCGCGAGTCCGGGCTCCGCGAGCTCCTGAACTTCGGACACACCATGGGACACGCGTATGAGGCCGCGTCGGGCTATCGCGTGACACACGGTGAGGCGGTCGCGATCGGGATGGTCTACGCGACGGCGCTCGCGGAGCAGCTCGAGCTGGCCGCGCCGACGCTTCGCCCGGAGCTCGAGAACCTGCTCGACCGCGCCGCGCTGCCGAAGCGCGCGCGCCTTCCGAAAGCCGTGTGGAGCTACATCCTCCAGGACAAGAAGGCGCGCGCGGGCAAGCTCCGCTGGATCCTCCCGCGTCGCATCGGGCGATTCAGCGAAGTGATCGACGTCGGCGAGCCCGCCCTTCGCGCCGCCGCACGGGTCGTGGAGCGCGCGGCATGAAGCTTCTCTTCATGAACGGACCGAACCTGAACCTCCTCGGCACCCGCGACCCCGAGATCTACGGGCGGACGACGCTGAAAGAGGTGGAGGCGCGCTGCCGGGAGATCGCGCGCGAGGCCGGGTGCGACCTTGTCGCGTTCCAATCCAATCACGAGGGCGCCCTCATCGACTTCCTGCAGCAGCACCGCGACGCGCGAGGTGCCATCATCAATCCTGGCGGGCTCGCGCACACCTCGATCGTGCTGCGCGACGCCGTCGCGGACTCCCCGTTCCCGGTGGTGGAGGTTCACATCAGCGAGATCGCCGCGCGCGAGGAGTTCCGACGCAAGAGCTACCTGACCGAAGTGACCGAAGCGCAGTTCATCGGCAAAGGCGTGGCGGGATACGAGCTGGCCCTAGGCTGGCTCATCGAGGAGACAAAGAAAGCGTGATCAGTGCCGGGGAGATCAAGCGCGGAATGACCATTGAGGTCGATGGCGTCCTCTACCAGATCGTCGAGTTCCAACACATCAAGCTCGGACGTGGCAGCGCGCAGATGCGCATGAAGCTGCGGAACGTTCGCAAGGGCGACCTGGTCGAGAAGACGTTCCAGGCCAACGACCGCTACCAGCGCGCGCGTCTCGATCACCGCAACGTGCAATTCCAGTACAAGGACGGGACGCACTACCACTTCATGGACACGGCCACCTACGACCAAGTCGCACTCAGCGACGACCAGCTCGGCGATGCCACGAGCTACCTCACCGACGGAATGGTCGTGGTCCTGAGCGAGTACGAGGGCTCGCCAATCGGCGTCGAGATGCCCGCCTCGGTGGTCCTTACGGTGACCGACACTGACCTCGGCCTCAAGGGCGACACCGCGACGGGCGCGACGAAGCCGGCGACGCTCGAGACGGGCCTGCGCGTCAACGTACCGCTCTTCGTCGAACGCGGCGACAAGATCAGGGTCGACACGCGGACCGGTGACTACCTCGAGCGCGCCTAGCCGGATCCTGCGCGTCGGGCAGATCGTGACGCGGCTCGCCGCGCACATCCAGTCCGGCGACGAGTTCAAGGACCTCTGGATCGAGGGCGAGGTCGTCCAGGCGCGAAGCTCGCCCGTTGGGCACGTGTATTTCACGCTCCGCGACAACGTCGGACAGCTTCAGTGCGTGCTCTTCGCGATGAAGGCGGCGCAGATCGCGCTTAGTCCTCGCGACGGAAGCAAAGTCCTCGCCCACGGCTACATCGAGCTCTACACGAAGGACGGGCGCTGCCAGCTCCAGGTCGACGATCTAAGACCCGCCGGCGCAGGTGATGCGTATCTGCGACTCGAGGCGCTGAAGCGCCGCCTGACGGCGGAAGGACTCTTCGCGGTCGAGCGCAAGCGGCCACTGCCGCCGGCCCCGCGGCGCATCGGGGTCGTCACGAGCCCGATCGGCGCCGTATGGCACGACATCCAGCAGATCGTGGCGCGGAGGGATCCGCGGATGGAGCTCATTCTCGCGGCGGCGCAGGTGCAGGGGGTTGGCGCCGTCGAATCGCTCATCGCGGCGCTCGACGGTCTCGCGCAAATCCGCGATCTCGACGTGGTCATCCTCGCGCGCGGGGGCGGCGCGGCCGAGGACCTCGCGGCGTTCAACGACGAGGCCCTCGTGCGCGCGCTCGCGCGGTTCCCCAGACCGGTGTGTTCCGGGGTCGGACATGAGACGGACGTCACGCTCGCCGATCTCGCGGCCGACGTACGCGCGCCGACACCATCCGCGGCGGCGGAGCTCGTCGTCCCGGATTCAGGAGGCGAGCAGCTTCGTGCGGCTCGCGCATGGCGCCGCGTTGCTGGTCGCGTGCGGGAGAGGGTCGACGAACGGCGCCGCCGCCTCGAGACGGCGCGGCGAATGCTCGATCGCCGAGCTCCGGCGATGCGCCTCGCCGTGCGACGGCAGCGAATCGACGAAGCGCGTCGGACGCTCGACCGCGCGATCGCGCGCGCTGTGCCGCTCCGGCGGCAGCGCGCTGTCTCCGCGCAGCGTCGTCTGGCGGCGCTTTCGCCGCTTGCCGTGCTCGGACGCGGGTACGCGATCGTCGAGGGAACGGACGGACACATCCGCGCGTCGGTCGCGACGCTCAGGACAGGCGAACGCGTGCGCGTCCGCATGCGCGACGGCCGTGCCGGCGCGTTGGTGGAGACTGTCGACCGAAATGGCTGAGCCCGAGGTCTCTCTCGATAAAGCGCTCGAGCGTCTCGAGGCGATCGCCGACAAGCTCGAGGATCCCGGGCTCGATCTCGACGAGGCTGTGCGCCTCTACGAGGAAGGCATGCGCCTCTATGCCGAGTGCGCGAAGCGCTTGGACGCGGCGGACCTACGCATCACGCAACTAGCCGACGCGCTCGCGAAACAAGCGCGGGAGCGCGGCGCCGGCTGACGTGACACGGCGATGGAAAGCCGTCGGCGCGGGATTACTCGTCGCGGTCGCCCTCGGGGCGGTCGTGTGGCGGTTCAACATCTTCGATGTCCGTGCCGGGTCCGTCGGAGCCGCGTTCGACCCGCCGCCCGCCTATCCGGGATACACGTGGACGCGGGAAGGTCGACCGGTCGCCGCAGGCGAGCTCGGCACGATCGCCGGACCGGACCACTGCGACTGGCAGTCGGCGACCATGCTCCTCATCGGATGGCCGCCGGGGACGGCGTCGACGACCGCGGCGCAGGCGCGTCAGTACATACGCGATCCCGCCGGCGTGTTCGATGGGCGATTCCGCGATCGTCTGGTCCGGAACGCGACCCTCCCCGCAGACGCGCGGCCAACCGGCTATCGCTACGGTGCGATCGAGGTCTATGTCAGCCCGTCCGATCAGGACGACGCGATCTACCTTGTGAGCCCTACCGATAAGGAGCGCTGGCCACGGAGCGATCCGATGACCCTCTGTCGGTGAGGCCGGCTAGCTCTCGCGCAGTTTCCGCAAGAACGGCTCGATATTCTCGATGAACTGCTCGGGGCGGAAGCCGTGGAGCAGATGACCTGATCCGGGGAAGCGCTTCACGGTGACATCGGGCAGTTTCTTGAGCTTCCACTCCGCGGAGTCGTCGACTGCGCCGCCGAGGCGCGGCTCGCCGGCGAGCACCAGCACCGGTGCGCGCACCTTCGCGATCGCGTCGGTGATCAGCGCGGCCGCCGCCGGATCGCCCGCGGTGCGGGCGTCGATGAACGCGGGATCGACATCGCGGAAGTACGTCACCACGCGCTCGGCGGCGTAGAAACCGCGCAGCTCGCCGTACGTCCGTTCGCCGTGCGGTCCGGGCGAGGGAAGCGGAAACTTGCTCACGGCCTTCGCGAGCACCCCGGGCTCCGTGGATGCGATCCCCTCTCGCAGCGCCGCGTAGTGCGCGGGATCCCATGCCTTCGCGTATCCAAGGGCGGGATCCTCGAGAACGAGGCCGCGAACGAGATCGGGCGCGTCGCCCGCGGCGACCAGGGCGGCAAGCGCGCCGAGCGAGTGGCCCACCAGGACCGCCGGCTCCTTCACGATCTCGCGAAGCATGCGCAGGGCGTCGTCCGCGAACGCGCGCAGCGAATAGTCCGGCGCGCGTCCGCTCCGGCCGTGCCCGCGCGCGTCGTACGCGACGGTGCGATAGCGGGTCGCGAGGCGCGGGAAGATGTTCTCCCAGTCCTCGGATCGGGCGAGGCTCTGGTGCAGCAGCATGATCGGCGGCTCGCCGGTCGCTCCGGCTCCGAGGTCGTAGTGAGCAAGCTTCGGATCGCCCTTGAGCGTGCGCGCGCGGGGCAGACGCTTCGGCATGAGTTAAGACTGCACCGGCGATGGCACCCGGCGCATCAAGAGCCAGCCGCCGATCACGATGTTCCACATCCACGTCGTGATGGTCAGAACCCGCTGGATCAGGCCGCCGATCGAGCTGAGCGGGGCGCCGGTGTCGCCGACGTAGCGCGGCCCGAGCCCCACGAAGAGCCCAAGGATCGCGAGCGAGGCGAGCGCGGTCGCCACGGTGTAGGGGGCGAGCGGCGCCCAGCTCTCGTCCTGGTTCATCCGTTGCGCGAGGAAGAAGAGGCCGATGCCGAACGCGAGCGATCCGCCGACGAATCCGACCACGTGAAGAGAGCCGCTCGCTGTTCGCACAGGGCCGAGGTCGGCAACGAATGCCGCTGCCAGGAGTGTCCCAAAACCGCGGACGACCAGAAGCGCCGGCCCGATCGCGCTCCCGGTAGGAAGCGTTCGTTGCAGCAGCGACGCGAACACGATGGTCAGCGATCCACCGCCGGTGAGCCCAAGCGTCACGAGCGATCCGTACGGACCGAGCTGGGCCGCGCTGATGAGGTCGCGCGTCGCGTCGTAGTTCGGTGTGACGATGCCGGAGATGCCGACCCCGAGTAGGACGAAAGTCGCCCCCAGGACCGACGCTATCCCGGCCGCGCGGACGTATGAAGCGGGCATTGCCGCGCAGTATCGCGAATGTGCGCGAGAATCCGCGCATTGACAAAACGAGTTCGGCTTGACCAGCTCCTGGTGCAGCGTGAGCTCGCACCGAGCCGCGAGCGCGCCCAGGCGCTCATCCTCGCGGGCGTGGTGCGTGTGGATGGCGGCCGTGCGGACCGGGCGGCTGCTCCCGTCGCCGAGGACGCGCAGCTCGCGGTCGACGCCGGCCCGAGGTACGTCTCGCGGGGTGGCGACAAGCTGGCCGGCGCGCTCGACGCTCTCGGCCTCGACGTCGCGGGAAAGGTCGCGATCGACGTCGGTTCGTCGACCGGCGGGTTCACCGACGCGCTCCTCCAGCGCGGCGCGCTCCGGGTCCACGCTGTCGATGTGGGAAAGGGCCAGCTCGATTGGGGCCTGCGGCAGGATCCGCGTGTCGCCGTGCACGA
The DNA here is from genome assembly GCA_030774255.1 of Chloroflexota bacterium. GTDB lineage: Bacteria > Chloroflexota > Limnocylindria > P2-11E > P2-11E > 3-1-20CM-2-70-9. The sequence goes on from JALYLL010000077.1 coordinate 13,127, forward strand.
AGGGGTGAACGCGCGCGAGGCGGTCCCCGTCGAGGAGCCGATCGACCTCGTGGTCGCCGACGTCTCGTTCATATCGCTGCGTCTTGCTTTGCCGCCGTCGTTGGCGAAGCTTCGCGACGGTGGCGACCTCGTCGCCCTGGTGAAGCCGCAGTTCGAGGCCGGGCGCGACGCTGTCGGTAAGGGCGGCATCGTGCGCGACCCCGAGGCGCGCGCCGCCGCTGTGGTCGCCGTCGCGAGCGATCTGGAGAAACGTGGCTTGGGTGTGATCGCCATCACCCCGTCGCCGATCGCGGGGCGCGAGGGCAACCGCGAGATCTTCATCCACGCGCGCAAGGGCGCGCGGAGCCTCGACGAGCCGACGCTCGCCGCGGCCGCACGCGAGGCCGCCAGATGAGGGTGGTGATCGGCTCGCGTCCTGACTGGCCGGCGTCGCTCGAGGCCGCGAAGATGGCCGGCGACAAGCTCCGCAAGGCCGGCCACGAGTCGATGGATCTGGCGCTGGACTCCCGCGCGCTCACGAAGGAGATCGAGAAAGCCGAGATCGCCTTCGTGTTCGGCGGCGACGGCACAGTCCTGCGGGCGGCCCGAGCGCTCTCGCCCTTCGACATCCCGATCCTCGGCGTGAACCTTGGACGGCTTGGTTTCCTGACGGCGACGACGATCGATCAATTTGACGCCGCGATGGGCGACGTGATCGCGGGCCGCTTCACGATCGAGGAGCGCGCGTTGCTCGACGCGCGCCTTACCCGCGACGGCAAGGAGATCGTGCGCGCGCTCGCTCTGAACGACGTCGTTGTCGCGCGCGGCAAACAGGTCCGGTCGATCAACGTCGCGGTACGGGTCGATGGCGAACCGCTCATCGTGTACTGGGCGGACGGTCTCATCGTCGCGACCGCGACCGGCAGCACGGCGTACGGCTTTTCGGTCGGAGGGCCGCTCATCCTTCCCGCGTCGAAGACGATCACCATGGTCCCGATCGCGCCGCACCTCTCATTCGGGAACGCGGTCGTGTTCGACCCCGATCAAGTGCTCGAGCTCGAGACCCAGGATGAGCCGTCGGTTCTCTCCCTCGACGGGCAGGAGGAGCACGATCTTCGCGCGGGCGACCTGATCACCGTTCGGCGCGCGGCGACGGTGGCGCGGTTCGCGCGGACCGCGCACGCGCGACCGTTCGTCGAGCTGTTGCGCGAAAAGATCCTCAAGGAGCCTGGAACATGACGTTGGACACGACGGCTGCCGTCAACGCGATCGCCGCGAAGACCCGACGTAAGCCGAAGATCGCGGTGATCCTGGGCAGCGGTCTCGGCGGCCTGGCGAAGGACGTCCAGGAGGCCACGCGGATCTCATACGCGGACATCCCCGGCTTCCGGCGCAGCACCGCGCCGGGGCACGCCGGTGAGCTCGTCGTCGGGACGCTCTCCGGCAAGGATGTCGCCGTGATGAACGGGCGGATGCACTACTACGAGGGCTACGACATCGCTGAGATCGCCTTCCCGGTCCGCGTGTTCCGTGCGTGGGGCGTCCGGACGATGATCATCACCAACGCATGCGGCGGACTGAACCCGGCGTTCAAGACCGGCGACCTCATGGTGCTGAGCGATCACATCAACTTCATGGCAGTAAATCCGCTGCGCGGTCCGAACGACGACGGTCTCGGGCCGAGGTTCCCAGACATGGTCGGCACGTACACCGAGGGGCTGCGCAAGATCGCGCACTCGGTCGACGACGACCTGCGCGAAGGCATCTATGTGGCTGTTGCCGGACCGAACTTCGAAACGCCCGCCGAGCTGCGCATGCTGCGCGGATTTGGTGCGGATGCCGTCGGCATGAGCACCGTTCCTGAGGTGCTGGTTGCGCGCCACATGGGAATGGACATCCTGGCGATTAGCACGGTGACCGACATGGCGACGGGCATTCCGGGACAGATCGAGCACGTCACCCACGAGGCTGTCCTCGAGGTCGCGAACCGTGCCGGCAACCGTCTGGCCGAGGTGATCAAAGGAGTGATCGCCCGCATCTGATGCGCGTCGTCGAGCTCATCGAAAGAAAGCGCGACGGCGGCAGGCTGACCGCCGAAGAGATCGACGCGCTCGTGCAGGGCTACACGAAGGGCGATGTCCCCGACTACCAGATGTCCGCGTTCTGTATGGCCGTCGTCTGGCGCGGGATGGACGCGAAGGAGACGGCGGCGCTGACCGCGTCGATGGTCAGCTCCGGAGAGCGTCTCGATCTCTCGCGGTTCGGGCGTGTCGTCGACAAGCATTCGACCGGCGGCGTGGGGGACAAGACCACGCTCGTCGTCGCGCCGCTCGTGGCGGCGTGCGGCGTGCCGGTCGCGAAGATGAGCGGACGCGGCCTCGGCTTCTCGGGCGGCACGCTCGACAAGCTCGAGTCCATTCGCGGGTATCGCGTCGATCTCTCGACGGTCGAGTTCCTCGCGCAGCTCGAACGCATCGGAATCGTGGTGACGGGGCAGACCGCGGACCTCGCACCGGCGGACGGGAAGATGTACGCGCTCCGCGACACGACGGGCACGGTGCCAGCGATATCGCTCATTGCGTCGAGCGTCATGTCCAAGAAGATCGCGGCGGGGGCGAATGCCGTCGTGCTCGATGTAAAGGTCGGGAGCGGCGCATTCATGAAGGACCTCGCCTCAGCGCGTCAGCTCGCGCGCGCCATGGTCTCGATCGGCGTCGCGCACGGCCTCGCGGTGACGTGCGAGCTCACGGACATGGAGCAGCCTCTGGGCAATGCGGTTGGCAACAGCCTCGAGATCGCCGAGGCCATCGCCGCGCTGCACGGCAACGGGCCATCGGATCTCGTGCAGCTGACGCGCGCCGCCGGCGCCGAGATGCTCGTGCTGGGCCGAAAGGCGCGCGACACGAAGTCCGCGCTCGCCCGCATTGACCGCGCGCTCGCCGACGGAAGCGGTTTCGCGAAGTTCCGCGAGCTCGTCGCCGCGCAGGGCGGCGACGTCACGCAGGTCGACGATCCGTCGAAGCTCCCGCGCGCGCCGAAGGTCGAGACGCTCCGCGCGCCCCGCACCGCATACGTGTCGGCGATCGCCGCGGACCAGGTCGGCATCGCGTCGGTGCGCCTTGGGGCGGGCCGTGAAAAGAAGGGCGAGCCTATCGACCACCGCACCGGGATCGTGCTGCACGCGAAGGTCGGGGATCGGGTCGAGCGCGGACAGCCCTACGCGGATATCCACGTCGCGGGGAAGCCCGGAGATGCGGACGCGATCGCGATGATCCGCGGCGCGTTTGGTTGGAGCGCCCGCCGCGTGCCGCGACGGCGACTACTCCTCGGGCGGATCGCGAGCCGGTAGCTAACCGGCGCGCTTCGAGCCGGTGGTCTTCTTCGCTCCCTTGCGCTTGGCGGCCTCCACGCTCGCGTGGAGCGCGGCCATGAGGTCGCCGACCGGGGTGTCGCTCGCGGTCAATGTCGGCTCGGCTGGCGTCGCGGCGGGCTTGCTCCGCAGGAGCTCGAGAAGCTCCTCACGGTAGACGTCGGCGTGCTTTTCGGGGATCCACTCCGTCGCCATCGCGGTGATGAGCTGCCGAGCCGTCTTCACCTCGCGTTCGGAAACGGCGAGATGGGCGAGCCCGGAGGTCAGCTCGGCCGGACTTCGCACCTCATCCGCGAAGAACAACGTCTCGAGGGCGAGCGCGTCCTTCAACGGGCGGATGGCGACGACGTGCGGCTTCGTCCGCAGCACGAATCGACCGATCCCGACCATGCCCGCGCCCTGCATCGCGCGCAGAAGAAGCGCGTACGGCTTCTCGGCACCCGTCCCGCGGACCGGGCCGACGTGATAGCTCTTCTCGTAGAAGACGGGGTCGATGTCGGCCAGGTCGACGAACTCCTCGATCTCGATCGTCCTGCTGCGCTCGGGAGCGATCGAGAAGAGCTCGTCATCGGTGACGGTCACGAGGTCTCCGCTCGGCATCTCGAAACCCCTCACGACGTCTTCACGTTGGACGGGCTGTGCGGCGGGCGTAGCCGCGGACACCGGCCGACCAATGTCAGTGGCGATCCGAGGCTCGACGCGGTCCTCCGCGGGCGAGTCTTCCGGGTAGGGCTCCGGCTCGAACGATCGCGCGTCGAAGTCTTTGGTGACGCGTTCGTAATGCACGCGCTTGCCGGTGCGCCGGTCATACAGATGGAAACGAACGTCCTTGGGCTCGGTGGCCGGATAGAGCTTTACCGGGATATTCACCAGCCCGAAGCTGATGCTGCCGGTCCATACCGCTTGACCCATCGGCTGCCCCCACGCTCCGATCGCGGAGCGTCTGGCCTGATTCTCTCAGCATTCTGAGCGCCACCACCTAAACTCGGGGATGAGTGATCGCACGAGGTCTGCGCGGTTCAGGACCCGGATCGATGAACCCGCTCCTCATCATTGGCCTTCTTCTCCTGCTCTACGCCTTCGTACGGGGCGGGCTCGTTTCCCCGGTGCAGCGAGCCGCGCAGGACCCGATTGGCTTCATCGCATTCGTCATCGCGATCCTCCTCGGCATCACGGTCCACGAGTTCATGCATGCGTACACCGCCACGCGGCTCGGCGACGACACCGCGCGCCTGCTTGGCCGCCTCAGCCTTAACCCCTTGGCGCACCTCGATCCGTTCGGCACGCTTCTGATCGTGCTTGCCGGATTCGGCTACGGAAAACCCGTGCCATTCAATGAGTCGCGCCTTCGGTCCGCGCTGGGAGTGAGCGCGGTCGCGATGGCCGGGCCGCTCGCGAATCTCGTACTCGCCTTCGTCTGCGCGATCCCGCTGCGCTTTGGAGATGCGGAGATGCTGGACGGGGCGTACGGGGTCGTGCTCGAGGCGATCGTCTTCTACAACTGCATCCTGGCGATCTTCAACCTAATCCCGATCCCGCCGCTCGACGGCTCGAACGTCGTCTACGGACTTCTTCCGCCGCAGCAGAAGTACACCTGGCGCAGCTATCAGCAGTACGGTCCGATGATCTTGCTCGCGCTTCTATTCTTCGGCCCGCAGCTCCTGCGCGTCATCGTGTTCGGGCCGGCGCTTTTCCTTTTCCGTCTCTTTACGGGATTGAACTTCTAGCGTGCTCCACCGCGTGCAGCAGACCGTGCGCTACTTGGGGTCGACCGGCGCCGACGATCGCCACGCGACCGAGACCGCGCGCATCCTCCGGCAGCTCGGCGCGGACGAGGAGCTCGTCGTCGCGGGCATCCTGCACGACGCCGCGAAGCCCGCGAACACCCTGCTGTGGCATCGCGTCTTGGGGGTTCTTCTGGAGTTCACACCGCGTGTGCGAGCGCGCCTGGCGTCCGGGGATTCGACCTTCGCGCGCTATCTCGATCACGCGCGCCGCGGCGCGGAGCTCGCCCGCGACGACGGCGCGTCCGAGCGCGTCGTGCGTCTGATCGAGCGGCATCATCGTCGACCGATGACCGAGGACGAGCGGCTTCTCGCGCGCGCCGATCGCGAGGCGCTGCCGTGATGGAATCGCAGGCGCCGCGCGTCACCGTCGAGGGCTTCGACGGGCCGCTTGATTTGCTCCTGGAGCTCGTCGAGGAGAAGAAGCTTGACATCCTGACCGTGCGGCTCGGTGATCTCGCCGACGCATATCTGGCGCGCGTCCGCGCGATGGCCGCTTTGCCGGCCGACGAGGTCTCGGCGTTCCTGGCGCTCGCGTCGCGTCTCGTTCTGCTCAAAGCGCGGAGCCTCCTGCCGAGCCTCGAGCCGCTCCACGAGGAGGAAGGCGAATCGGAGGAGGAGCTACGCCTCCGGCTCCTCGAGTACGCGATCGTTCGCGAGCGCGCGGGCCAGTTGGGCGCGCGGCTCCGCGCCGGCGAGCGTGCGTTCCATCGCGAGGGCGGAACGGTCGAGCTGCCGCCGCGCGGCGGCGAGGTCGACGCTCTGGCTTCCGCGTGGTCGCGCGTACTCGCGCTGGCGACTCGCCCACGCGAGGAAGAGATGGTCGCCCCCGGCGAGCGTTACTCGGTGGAGCAACGCACCGCCGAGATCGAGGCGCTCGTCGCGGCGCAGGAGCGGGTGAGCTTCGCTACGCTCCTCGGCGACACGCCGACGATCGGCTTCGCGGTCGTCACCTTCATCGCCCTGCTCGATCTCTACCGGCGCGGCGTCATCGACCTGGCGCAGGACGAGCTCTTCGCGGACATCGTGATCACGAGGAGGGACGCCACATCCGCTCAGATCTAGCCAACGCGATCGAGGCCATCCTCTTTGTCGCCGAGAAGCCGGTGACGAGGAGCGAGCTCGGGCGCATCGCCGGCGGGACGCCGCGTGCGGTCGAGAACGCCCTCGCCGAGCTCGGGGCGGCATACGAGGGAACCGGCCTTCGGCTCCAGCGCTCGGGCGACGAGTGGCAGATCGTGACGGCGCCGCAGCACGCCCCCCAGGTCGCGGCCTACCTCGGCGCGGACCGCCTGCGGCTCTCGCCGGCCTCGTTGGAGACCCTGTCGGTGGTCGCGTACCGCCAGCCGGTAACGCGCGCCGAGGTCGAGGCGATCCGCGGCGTGAACTGCGATCAGACCTTCTACACGCTCGCGTCGCGGCGGCTCATCGAAGAGCGGGGTCGCAAAGAGGCCCCCGGTCGCCCCATCCTGTAC